>CANQAO010000061.1 GCA_947589375.1 uncultured Bacilli bacterium
TAAAAGCTAAATAAAAGCAAATCATTAGCTTGACTTAAATTTTAAATTTTGATAAAATTAAATTCGTAAATTAAGCCCGAAGACACAAGTAGCGCTACGCTTACTGATACAGATGAGCTCGCTATTTGTGTGTTTTTTTTGGCTTAATTTTGGAAAGGAGAAAACTATGAAAACTAAAAAACCTTTATTAATTTTAATTGTTACCGCTTTCGCCTCTTTTTTAGCGACCTTTAATGAAACCTTTTTAAATATTGCTTTTACCCCAATTATGAAATCTTTTGGCGTGTCAGTTTCCACGGTTCAGTGGCTTACAACGGCATATATGCTTGGAGCAGCAATTATGGTACCAATTTCTTCATTTATGTACCGTAAATTTAAAACTAAACCTTTATTTTTATCAACTATTGGATTACTAATTTTAGGTTCATTTATTTGTGCCTTGGCCCCTAATTTTGAAATTCTCTTAACCGGACGTATTATTCAATCTTTAGGTACAGGCATGTTAATTCCTATTGGCATGAACTTAACTTTAAGTGTCGTTCCTAAAGAAAAAATAGGAACTTATATGGGCATCATGGGTTCGATGACTACATTAGGGCCTTCCTTAAGTATTATTGGAGCTGGGGCCCTACTCGCAGTAGGTAATTGGCCACTACTTTTCTATGTCTTTGGCGCGCTTACTTGTTTAGAATTCATCTTAGCCAGCATTATTTTAGGTAAGGGTGGTGGCGAAGAAAAGTGTCAGTTAGATACGATTTCCGTTATGTTTATCAGTTTAACTTTAGTTGGTCTTCTATATGGCATGTCAACAGTATTCTCTGGTAATATTATCATTGCTTTAACCTCACTTATTATTGGCATTATCTTTTTAATTTTATTTGTTAAAAGACAAAATAAAATTAAAGAACCACTTATTAGCTTACAGCCTTTAAAAGTAAAAGAATTTCAAGTGGGAATTATTTTAAATATTTTAGCTTTAATGTTAGTGTTTTCCATGAATATAATTATACCATTATTTATCCAAAATTCTTTAGGCGTTAAAGCCTTTATGGCCTCACTTGTTTTATTTCCAGCGGTTATGTGTTCTTGTATTTTATCGCCAATTGCTGGAAAAATATACGATCTCAAAGGCGGAAAAATTATTTTTCCATTCGGCTTTGCTTTAATGATGATATTTATTTTAATTTTAGGTTTAACTAGAGATGTCCATTCACTATTGTTGATTACTTTACTATATGCTCCTGTTATCATTGGATCAACTTTTGCCATTGGACCTGTTCAAAGTTTTGCCCTATCACATTTAAATCGTGAACTATATCCACATGGAGTTACTATGATGAGTACTGGTTTTCAAATTGCTGGCTGCGTAGGTACATCTTTATTTACCGGCGTATATTCATTAGTCATGAATATTAGTTTAAAAAATGGTATGACTGATACAAATAGTTTATCTTTAGCTTTTTTAATTACCACTATCGTGGCTACAATTATCGGTTTGATTGGCTTTATCTTATCGCTAAAAGTTAAAACTTATGAAAACAAACAAGAACTTAAAGTTCATTTAACACTTAACTCAATTATGAAAAAAGATGTCTTTACGGTCAAAGATACTGATAATTTACTTACAGTTTTAAAAACTATTACTAATCATAAAATTAGTGGCGCCCCCGTAGTTGATAAAGATAATAATCTAGTTGGTTTTATTAGTGACGGTGATATTATGCGATTTTTAGCTAAGGCCCATCCTTTATTCACTAACGCTTATTCATTTGTCGCAATCAATAATACGAATTTTAATGATAAACTAAATGACCTTATGAAACACAAAGCTAAAGATATATGTAAAAAGAAAGTTACCACTACCAACATAAACACTAGTATCGAAGATGTATGTAATATCTTAAATGAAAAACATCTTAAAAAAATCCCAGTTATGAAAAATGGTAAAATGGTAGGAATTATCAATCGTAGTAACATTACTAAGTATGCCATCGAAACATATTTAAAAGCCTAACTGCTTAAGCCTTACTTCAACAAGGCTTTTTTGTTATTCCATTGGTCATTTTCTCCAAAGACCTACTTTTTTCGCGAAAGTGTCAAGTAGTGTGTTATAATAATGATGGTGATTTTATGAAAAGTGTTGGTATTATTTGTGAATATAACCCATTTCATAATGGGCATATATATCACATTAATCAAGTTAAGAAGTTATTTCCCGATAGTGTCATCGTTTTAATTATGAGTGGCAATTTTACTCAAAGAGGCGACGTTAGTTTAATTGATAAATGGACCAAAACCGATATTGCTTTAAACTATGTCGATTTAGTAATTGAACTTCCTTTTGTTTTCAGTACCGCTTCAGCTGATATTTTTGCCTATGGAGCTATCAATATTTTAAAAAATTTGAATGTCGAGGCGATAGTTTTTGGAACAGAAACTTTATCGGCTTCTAAACTTGAAGAAATTGCCAAAGTCCAAAAAGAAAAAAAGTTTGATAAGTTAGTTAAAAAATATTTAGATGAAGGTCTTAACTATCCAACTAGTTTATCTAAAGCTGTTTATGATTTGACTAAGATAAAAATAAATAAGCCTAATGATTTATTAGGTCTAAGTTATGTTAAAGAATTAATTAATACCAACATTAAACCCGTTACTATTCAAAGAACCAATGATTTTCACAGTAAAACTTTAGATAGTCAAATTAGTAGTGCTTCAAGTATTCGTGAAGCTTTAAAAAATGGTCAGAGTGTTAAAAAATATGTTCCCAAAGAAACGTATAAAGCTTTAAACAATATTCATTTTAATGAAGACTATTTTCCATATTTAAAATATAAAATCATTAGTGAAATTAACGATTTGGATAAGTATGTTAATGTCGATGAGGGTCTTGAAAATCGCCTTAAAAAATATATTTACGAAGCTAATTCTCTCGATGATTTAATTAATAAAATGAAAACCAAAAGATATACTTATAATAAATTAAACCGGATGTTTACTTATATTTTATGTGGTTTTACCAAAGAAGAAAATATAAAAACTTTAGAATATATTAGAGTATTAGGTTTTAATAAAAAAGGTCAAAGTTATTTAAAAAGTATAAAAAATTCATCTAAATTACCAATTATTACTAAATATACTAATAAGTATAAAATGTTAGAACTAGAAATGAAAACAAGCTATGTATATTATATCAATGAAAAAGATAAAGTTGATTTAACTTTAATGGAATACAAACATAAACCCATTATTAAATAACTTTATCTTTTTGACATTTTGGACAAAAATAAGTTCCTCGTCCACTAACAGTAATTTTACTTATTTCATGATGACAAACTGGACATATAGTTTTGGTATGAACTAAAAGTTCATTTTGAAATCTTCCGTGTACGCCTTCACTTGATGTATAACTTTTAACCGTTGTCCCACCTAGTTCGATAGCTTTTTCTAAAGTTTGTCTGGTATACTTTATAATATTATCTAGATCTTTATTCTTTAAAATATTCCCAGGAGTTTCTGGATGGATTTTACTTAAAAATAACACTTCATCGGCATAAATATTCCCGATGCCCACAATAATACTTTGATCTAAAAGCTGCGTTTTAATCGGTCTTTTGTTTAATTTATTTTTTAAATATTCTTTTGTTAAAGTTTCGTCCCATGGTTCTTTACCTAAATCTTTAAGTGGTTTGACTTTATAAACATCATCTTTTTTTATTAAATACATTTTCCCAAATTTACGGGTATCATGATATCTTAATTCTGTTTCATCATCAAAATGAAAAATAACATGTTCATGATTGACTCTTTCATCGCCTTTTTTTCTAATAAAATATTTGCCTTCCATTCTTAAGTGCGAAAGTAAAAAATAATCATCAAGTTCAAACATAAGCCATTTACCTCTTCTTAAAATATCGTTAATTGTTTGATTTTGGATTTGTTTTTTAAATTCTTCTACTTTTGGATAAGCAATAATGTTATCCCAATATACTTTAGTTAAAGCTATTTTTTTCTTTAATACTTGTTTTTTTAAAGTATTTTTAACTGTTTCCACTTCTGGTAATTCTGGCATGTTTTCACTTCCTTGCTGCGTTTATTATACCATAAATTAGTTAAATATAATTACAATTTCGTGAAATTATCAATAAGTAATATTTTACAAGTAGGTTTTATAAAATAGTTGAATAACTTATTAAAATATGTTACAATTTAATTGAAGGGAAACACTGAATCAGTGACTACCTTAAATGGTTAAGATAGACGCTTAGCTTTGAGCTAGGCGTCTTTCTTTATTAACCAAATCCCCCTAAGTTTCTCCTAAGAGAAAATAATTAATAAAATGATTATGACAATCAAAGCTGTTATTAATAGGTCTTTCTTTGTCATAAAGAGTCCCCTTTTAGAATCATATTGATTAAAAGAAGGTAGACGCCGATTTATAGCATTTCCCTTAAGCGTTAATATTAATTATATTTAACTTTTTAGTCAAATGATAAATTTGCCGTTTTTGCACATAAGACATATACAAAAAAGGGAAATTTGCTTAAGACAAAAATCCCGTTTTTGTAAAATAAATATATACCAATTTAGGAATTTTGACTTTTTAAATAATTATCTAAAATTGTTATAAATTCCTCTTCAGTATTTACTTTAAATATTTGTTGGTTAACCTCATTGTTGTTAGGCAAACCTTTTAAATAATGTGGCACATGAGTTCGCATTTCGGTAACGGCTACTTTTTCTGGCTTTATTTTCATTAAATAATTAAGATGTTTTTTTATCATCGCTATTTTTTCCTTTAAAGTTCTTTCCTTAGGTAAAATGCCATCTTCTAAATAATGAACAGTATCGCTAATGAGCCAAGGATTACCTAAAACTCCTCTTCCAATCATTATCGCATCACAACCAGTTTCATCCAGCATTTTTTTCGCATCATATGGGGTTTTGATATCACCATTTCCAATAACGGGAATATTGACGGCAGCTTTTACTTTTTTTATAATACTCCAGTCAGCTTTTCCACTATAGCCTTGACTACGAGTTCGCGCATGAACAGTAATCGCTTTAGCTCCCGCTTTTTCACAAATTTGCGCAATTTCGACAGCATTAATACTTTTGCTATCCCAACCACTTCTTATTTTGACCGTCACTGGAACTTTGACCGTTTCCGTAACTGCTTTAACAATTTCATAAACTTTATTAGGATCTTTTAATAAAGCACTACCAGCTTCAGCTCTAGTGGCTACTTTTGGTACTGGACAGCCCATATTAATATCGATGATATCAGGTTTCATATGGTCTTCAATATATTTAGCGGCTACTTTAAAACTTTCGATATCATTACCAAAAATCTGCTGGGAAATAGGTCTTTCAAAATCTGTCATATAAAGCATGTCAATGGTTTTCTTACTGCCATAATAAATAGCTTTATCACTAACCATTTCAGCCACCACTAAGCTAGCGCCCATTTCTTTAGCAATAGTTCTAAACGCACTATTCGAAATACCTGCCATTGGTGCTAAAACAACTTGATTTTTAATGTTTACATTCCCGATTTGCCACATAGTAATCACCGGATTAATTATAGTATATTTGTTTAATTTTGGCAAGATAATAAGTAAGATTCTCCAAAGACTTACAATTTTTTTAAAATGTAAAAGAAGATTGTAATTATTCACAATCTTCTTTATACTCATAAAAATATTTTTTATTGTTACTAGTAACCACTACACAATCATTGTTTAATTCATATTTATCATATACTTCTTTTTCTAAATAACCTTCATCTCTTAAAGTTTCAGTGGAAATTTCCCCATGATTTTTTATAGATGTACCTGTCGCTCTAATATATTTAACTTCTGATTTATGTTCGCCGACATATTTATTAGCCGCACTTTTTACTATTTCCTTGGCCGCGTCATCAACAGTTTTTTGCCCTTCTGTTAACATGCTTAAGATAGCTGGGAGAGCAATTAACATAATAATTGCTAAAATAACTACTGTTCCAATTAATTCTAATAATGTAAATCCTTTATTTTTCATCTTATCACACTTTCTATCCTATATAAATTATAAATTATTTATACTTTAAAGTCAATTGCAAAAAAATAAAAGACCAATTAGATGGATTTTAATTGTTTTTTTTCTTTAAAATTATAATATTTCTTATCTATAGAGTTTTTATTTAAGAGGATGATTATAAACTTTTATCATGGTTGTATTATAGATGATGTGGAAAAAATCGGCCGAAAGCTTTATAAAACCTTCGGCATTATCGGCCCGGTCTCACTTCGTGAGCCGCGCTTTCCGAACTCATCAAAGATGAGTTCGCGTCTGTGGTTAGTTTTTTGTTTATCCGGTAGTCTCTATTTTATAGGGTTCTTGTTTGGTCCCCTTTCCACTTAAGTGGATATTAGATATTAGATAGAGACTCGGCACCACACAGCCGCCAGAGGCGTACGCGTTGTAGTGATCCAAGAAACCGTTGTCGCCCACACCGAGCACGTCGATCGTGTTGGAGCCATAAGGCGAGAGCATCCAGTACGTACTAGAAGACGGGGTCATCCAGTTCGTTGTTTTACATGTTGAATAGTTTTTATTAACTAACTCGCGAGTTCCACATTGTGTTGTATTTGTATTTGATTTTATATAATCACTCGGACTTATTAACCCTATATTTGAGGTGAATGAATATTTCTTCTCATTTGTTACCATTACGGATAAATTTCTTTCATCTGATTCTGCTCCACTTTTACCATCATATACTGATCCATAATACCATGTATGTCCTTTTGATATAG
>CANQAO010000062.1 GCA_947589375.1 uncultured Bacilli bacterium
TTTGTGCTTAAAGCTATATACTTTTTACTTTGAAACATGTTATAATATAAATAATAGTTATAGGAGGAAACATTTATGAGTTTGGAAGAAATGAGTAAAGAACAACTAATAGAATATGTGGAAAGTTTAAAGGAAAATGAAAATGGCAAATTTGGTTTAGTGTGGGATAAAGAAAAAGAACCAGAAAAAATAGTAACTGAATGTGATAAAAAAATACCTATTTTAACGGAAATAAAAAATAGAAATGTTGATAATGGAGGGCGAGAAAATATTTTAATTGAGGGTGATAACTTCCACTCGCTTAGTGTATTAAATTATACTCATAAAGAATCTATTGATGTAATATATATTGATCCACCATATAACACGGGGAATAAAGACTTTATATATAACGATAAATTTGTTGATATAGAAGACGGATATAGACATAGTAAATGGCTTAATTTTATGGAAAAAAGATTAAAATTAGCGCGAAATTTATTAAAAGAGGATGGAATTATCATGATTTCCATAGATGATAATGAATATGCTCAATTAAAAATATTATGTGATAAAATATTTGGTGAAAATAATAAACTATCAATCCACCATATTCAAGTTAGATATTCTGATAAAACTTTAAATGAAAAAAATGACTGGCAACCAGTAATGGAATATGTTTTAATTTATGCAAAAAATAGTAATAAATTTTATGCTAACAAGCCAAAAGAAAATTATTCTATTGATAAATTTGATACAGAATTTATAGAATTAACTGATGGTGAAACATTTGAGGTAAATGGTAGAAAAGTTGTTGTATTTAAAAAAGATGAATGGAAAGTGAAAACTCATAAAGAATCAAATATCAATTTATTAAAAGGCACATGGGTATCTGGAAGTATTTATACTGGTACGGGTAATGGAACTATGGTTCAAAAAGTAATAGAACCTAGAATAGAAAAAGATGGATATGAGTGTTTATATAAAATATATGGCCTTGGTGAAGATGGCCTTGGGTATAGATATTTTACCGGTCCCAAAAAGAGTACTGCCACAAGATGCATGATGTACTCTGGTGTCCCTTTGGAAAGAAAAAAACAAATAGAAAAAGGAAATGCTGTTAAACATAAATCAATTCCTAATATTTATGATTATAGTCCGGATTTTGGAAATATTAGACATGAAGGTGGAGTTGCATTTAATAGTGGTAAAAAACCTGTTAAGATGTTAAAAAACTTAATTAATTATCATACTAATAAGAATGCCATTGTTTTAGATTTTTTTGCAGGATCTGGTAGTACTGGTCATGCCGTTTTAGATCTTAATAAGGAAGATGGTGGTAATCGTAAATTTATCTTGTGTACCAATAATGAAAATAATATTTGTGAAAAAATAACTTACAAAAGATTATGTAATGTTATCAATGGTTACGATAATAAAAAGGGCTTAGGTGGAAGTTTAAAATATTTCAAAACAGATTTTGTAGATAATATAGGTACTAGAGATCAATTATATTATGATTTAACAGAAAAATGCATTCCTATGTTGTGTGTTAAAGGTAATACTTTTAATAAAGTAGAATTAAATAATGAATATGCAATATTTACAAATTCTGATAATTCTAAATATTCATGTGTATATTTTGATATATTTGGCCTAAAGTATGCAGATTTTATAGATAAAATTAAAAACATAAAAGAAGAAAAAATATTATATATATTTACTTTAGGTGATTATATAAATACAGATAGCTTAAAAGGAATAGACAATTATACACTAGAACCTATTCCATATAAAATAGTTGAGCTGTATAAAAAAATAGTAAAGATGAGTAAGGAGGATTAAATATGAAACAATTAAAGAACTACCAAGAAGAAGCAATAGAACAATTACTAACTTACTCAAATATGTATTTTAAAATAGATGGCAAAGAAACCATTGTTTTTCAAGCACCTACTGGTAGTGGAAAAACATTTACTATGGCAAGATTTATGCTTGAGCTAGTAAATTCCAATAACAGAGATTTATGTTTTTTATGGATTAGTATTGGTAAAGGTGATTTACATATACAAAGTATGAAAAGTGTTAAAAGAGAAATTGATGATACCTTAACTTGTACTTTAATGGAAAATGAGTTTTTTGGTAGTAGATCAGTTATAAATCAAAATGAAATCGTTTTTATTAACTGGGAAAAAATAAGAAATAAAGATAAAAACTCTGGTGAATTTAAAAATATTCTGATGAAAGATAAAGAAACAATAAATTTTCCAGAAGTTATAAAGACCACCCATGATATTAATCGTGAGATAGTTTTAATTATTGATGAAAGCCATGCTGGGGCAACAACAAATCGTGCTAAAGAAATAAGAGATGAAATAATCGTACCAAAATTAACCATAGAAATGAGCGCTACTCCAGTTTTAACAAATGATATGCAAGCCAGAGTTGTTGTTGATCCTACTAAAGTTATTGAAGAAGGAATGATAAAAAAAGAAATTATTATTAATGAAAATATAGAAAAAATAATTGATGATGAAATAGATTCTGAAAGATTAATATTAGAAAGTGCTTATAGAAAGAGAAATGAGTTAGATTTAAAATATAAAGAACAAAATGCAGAAGTAAATCCATTAGTATTAATTCAATTACCAAATTCATCTTCTGGTGAAAATAAAAAAGATTCTGTTATTAAGTTTTTAAACGAAAAAGGAATATCAGAAGAAAATGGGAAGCTTGCAATATGGTTATCTGATGAAAAAATTAATAATGAATCAGATAAATTATTGCCAAATAATGGTTTAGTACAATACCTAATTTTTAAACAAGCAATAGATACTGGATGGGATTGTCCTAGAGCCCAAATATTAATAAAATTTAGAGAAACTAATAGTATTACTTTTGAAATTCAAACTGTTGGTAGAATATTAAGAATGCCAGAAGCTAAACATTATATGGATGAAACTCTAAATAAATCTTATGTTTATACTAATATACAATCTATTGCTATAAAAAAGGAAGTATATAATCCAAATATTATTAAATCATTATCGGCAAAGAGAATTGATAAATATACTTCCACACCTTTAAAATCATATTACAGAAATAGAATTAATTATGGGGATATTACTACTTCCTTTTATCAAGCATTTGAACATGAATTTTGTAAATATTTTGGAATAAAGCAATTAAAAGAAAATGAATTAACTGATTCTTGTGCCAATATGGAATTATTAAGAGAAAAAGGCATCATGACAGAATATAGTAAAAATGATACTATTGCTAGTGATGTTAAAATTAAAAGTGAAAATATTGATAAAGATGTAAAAATTGACTTTATTGATTCTTTAGTAAAAGTTGGTATAAGTTCTGCTGACTTAGAAGCAAAATTTGAAAAAATCATAAGCGATAATTTGAATGGCTTTGCTCCTAAGAGATCAATACCAACAGTTAAACAAGCAATATTATATACATTTAAAAAATATTTAAGTTTAGAATCTGCTCGTGGTGGAATAATGTATATTCAAAATATGGTAGTTACTAATGAAGACATATTTAGTAAAATAATAAATAATGCCACTAATTCATACAAACCGATTCATGAGCTAGAGGTTGATAGTAAATGCGAAGAAGAATTGAATGATAGTTGGGAAATAGCGCCAACTAAAAATTATAATCCCGAAACAAATCAAACATTAAATTCAAAATTATCTTTATATCAACCTTTGTATATGGAAATTAAAAATGGCAAAATGGATCAATTAGAAGTTGATTTTATACAAGAATTAGATAAGCATGATGATAAAATTGAATGGTTTTGGAAAAATGGTTCAGAACATATGAAAACTAATTTTGGTATTAAAAAGGCAGATAAATCTACTTTTCAACCAGATTTTATTGTAAAATTTAAAGATGGTAGTATTGGAATTTTTGACACTAAGGCAGGTAAAGGTTTTAATGAAAACGACAATGAGATTAAATCTAATGCATTGTATAAGTATATATCTGAAGAAAGGTTTAATGGTAAAAATATCATTGGCGGATTAGTTATTAAAGAAAATGGAAAGTTTAAATATTATCAGCAGGCCACTTATAAATCTTATTTAGAAAGTCCAGAATTGTGGGAAGATTTTAACAATTTATTTTGACTTTTGTTCTAAGTGGCAACAAAAATGTACCCAAAAGATTGATAAATTGTTTATATAAACATTGCATTAAAAACAAATGTTTGGTATAATGTATACATCGAGGAGGTATCTTATGAACCAAGATCAAATGCATTTAGTAAACAAAATATTTAACAATGAAACAATTAGAACTGTTTGGGATAAGGAACAAGAAAAGTACTTTATAAGCGTTGTTGATATAGTAGGTATTATTTCTGAAAGTAAAGATGGCAGAAAATATTGGAATAAGCTTAAACAACGACTTAAAGATGAAGGAAATGAAATGGTGACAAATTGTCACCAGTTGAAACTTAAAGCTAACGATGGTAAATATCGTATAACCGATGTTGTTGATATTGAAGGAATGTTTAGAATTATTGAATCAATTCCTAGTAAGAATGCAGAGCCGATTAAACAGTGGCTAGCAAAATTAGGTCGTGAAAGAATTGATGAAACATTTGATCCCTCAATTGCTGCCCAAAGAGCGATAGATTTATATAGATTCAAAGGCTATGATGAAAAATGGATTGCCAAAAGAATTAAAGGTATTCAAGATCGAAAACAGCTTACTGATATTTGGAAAGATGGAGGAATTACTGAACCAAAAGAATATGCAATTCTAACAAATGAAATTTATAAAGAATGGTCTGGCATGACTGCTAAAGAGTATAAATCATTTAAAGGCCTTAGGAAAGAATCGCTCCGAGATAATATGACTGATGTTGAAGTAGCGCTTGCAGATTTAGGCGAAATTGCCACTCGAGAAATAGCTAAAAAGAAAAATCCACAAGGTTTAAATGAAAATATTGAAGTAGCAAGACGTGGTGGTAAAATTGCTGGTAATGCCAGAAAAGATTTAGAGCATGAAATAGGTGAGAGTGTAGTTGCTAGTAAGAATGCCCTTAACTATGAATATGTAGATGAGAAAGAAATTGAAATGAAAAATGGAGGTAAGTAAATGAATAACAAATTTAACAATATGCTTAATGATTTTTTTGCAAATACTGATGCAAAGGATGAAAAAGAATTGGATGAAAAATTACAAGAATTCATTCAAAAATACAATGCTGGAGACATAGAATATGAAAATACAATATTAGATGATGCTTATGAACTTTTAGAAAAAGCAGAAAATGCTAGTACTAAAGCACAAGCTATAAAATATGCAAAAGAAGCATATGATATGTGTCCGGATTGCTTTGATGCAATACTATTGCAAGTACATTTAGAAGAAAATCCATTAAAAAGGTGGAAATTATTAGAAGAAGGATTACAATTTGAAAAAGAGAGATTAGAAAATGAAGGGTACTTTGATAAAGATAATATTGGACATTTTTATGGAATATTTGAAACCAGACCATATATTAGAGGCTTATTAACAAAAGCAGAATGTTTAATTTTAGATGGTAAAATTAAACAAGCACGTGATGTTTATAAAGAGATTCTTAGATTAAATAAAAATGATAACGCAGGTGCTAGATATTCACTTATGGCCATATATGCTTTTTTAGAAGAAGAAAAAGATATGCTTAAGTTATATAACAAATATCAAGAAGAAAACTTAGAAATGTTATTTCCGCTATTTATACTTTACTATAAACAAGGAAATGATGATAAAGCTAAAGAATATTTAGATAGAATAAATAAAGCTAATCCACATTTTAAAAAATTCTTTAAAGGAACAATGAAAGAAAATAAAGATATACCTGAAGGATATTATTCTAAAGGAGATGCTTCTGAAGTTATAATGTATTTTAGCAAATATGGTTTCCTTGTCATAACAACACCTACTATAGATTATTACATATTAGAACATAGTAAAAAGAAGAAATAGGTAAAACCAAAAATAATGGTAATAGAAAATTGAAAGTCTATATTCTTTGTTAAATATATGAATATAGATGGAGGAGATAGTCATTGTGTAACTAATATATAACAATTAAAGCTAAATTAATAATTTTATAAATAAACATAAACCTCGGTAATCGATTGCTAATTACCGAGGT
Source organism: uncultured Bacilli bacterium (assembly GCA_947589375.1). GTDB lineage: Bacteria > Bacillota_I > Bacilli_A > RF39 > UBA660 > Coprosoma. The sequence continues at coordinate 6,149 of CANQAO010000062.1, forward strand.
TTATGATATAATTGGAATACAAGGAAGTGATAATATGCTTTATTCTTATAAAGAACTTTTAGAAATCGAAAAAAGTAGATATAATATTGAAAAAAAATTAAAAAAGAAAGAATTATTTAAAGTTGGAAATGGTATTTATTCCACAAAAGAAATAGTCAATCCAACTCTTATATATGCTAAAAAATATCCGAATGCTATTGTAACATTAGATAATGCTTTTTATTTTTATGGTCTAACTGATGTAATTCCCGATAAATGTTATTTAGCCACTAAACAGAAAGCAACGGTCATTAAAAATAAAGATATTGTTCAAATATTTACAACTGA
>CANQAO010000063.1 GCA_947589375.1 uncultured Bacilli bacterium
AAATATTGTATTTAATGTTATTTGACAATTCTATTAATTATTTATTAACAACTTACACACTTTTCTTGACAAACCCTCAGCTAAAGAAATAACATCTTTAAAGTAAATAAAATTAGACCAACTGGGTTTGTCCAACTTATTATAAAATAATATATCTCATCAATGATGAGATTTTTTGATAACAAAAAAGGACGCTTATTTAGCATCCCCTTCAACTAATTCAATTTGCGCCATTAAAGCATCATCGCCACGGCGTTCAGCTAATTTTAAGATTCTAGTATAACCACCATTTCTTTTAGCGTATCTTACGGCTAAATCATCAAAAACTTTTTTAACCGTTTCTTTATCGTTTTGTAAGAACGCTAAGGCTCTTCTTCTAGCGCCTAATGATCCATCTTTACCATAGGAAATCATTTTGTCCACAAATTTACGGGCTTCTTTAGCTCTAGTTTCCGTAGTGACAATTTTTTCATTATTGATAATATCTTTAACTAGATTAGCCAGCATACTTCTACGATGTTTATTATCGCGTCCTAATTTTCTATAAGCCATAATCTTCCTCCTAACTATTAATCTTCATCGCGGAATTTAAGTCCCATTTCTTTAATTTTATCGATAACTTCTTTTAAAGATTTTTTACCTAAATTACGGATTTTCATCATTTCTAATTCAGTTTTTTCCGTTAAATCACCTAAAGTATTAATGTTAGCACGTTTTAGGCAATTATAAGCTCTTACAGAAAAATCTAAATCATCGATTGATGTTTCTAATTTTTTAAGTTTGCTATCTTCTTGTTTCGCATTCATAATACCAGTCATATCAGCGATTTCACTTAAATTAGTAACTATATTTAAGTGTTCAATTAAAATTTTTGCCCCTAAAGCCATCGCTTCTTCTGGTCTAATAGAACCATTAGTTTCAACTTCCATTGTTAACTTATCATAAGAAGCATCTTGTCCTACACGGGCACTATCGACATAGTAATTAATTCTTTCAATGGGTGAGAATAACGCATCGATTGGAATATAGCCAATACCTTCTTCTTCGATATATTTTTTATTCTCAGCTGGTAAAGATACGCCTCTACCATTGGCAATAATTAATTCCATATCTAATTTTCCGCCTTTAGATAAAGTGGCAATTAACTTATCAGGGTTAACTATTTCCACATCGGCATCACATTCGATGTCAGCCGCGGTAACTTCTCTTTCAGCGTGTACTGAAAGATGAGCAGTTTTAACCTCATCAGAATGATTTTTAATAACTACTCCTTTTAAGTTTAAGACAATAGCCGTGACATCTTCAACAATTCCTTCGATAGTTTGGAATTCATGCATCACACCATCGATTTTAACCGCAACAATCGCACTTCCGGGCATGCTTGATAACATTACTCTTCTTAACGCATTACCAATGGTTTGTCCAAAACCTCTTTCTAAAGGTTCTAATTCAAATTTTCCATAATTATTATTTTCAATATATTCAGTTATTTTGTATTCTGGTTTTTCAAAATTCATATAAGACTCCCTTCTTTATCCGCGTGGTCTCTTTGGTGGACGACATCCATTATGTGGAATTGGTGTCGTATCAGAAATTGAAGTAATTTCTAGCCCCGCAGTTTGTAATGAACGAATGGCGGTTTCACGCCCAGATCCTAATCCTTTTGCGAAAACTTCTACTTTTTTCATTCCCATTTCAACAGCGGCTTTACCAGCAGCTTCAGCGGCCATACCAGCTGCAAATGGAGTTGATTTTTTACTTCCTTTAATGCCTAAAGTTCCAGCTGATGCCCAGCTAATCGCATTACCTTCTTTATCAGTAAGGGTTACGATCGTATTATTAAAAGTTGAATGAACAAAAGCTTTTCCTTCAGGAACATTCTTTTTAACCTTACGTTTTCTTGCTTTATAAGCCATTTATAATAACCTCCTTTGTTTATTATTTCTTCTTATTTGCAATAGTGACAGCTTTACCTTTACGAGTACGCGCATTACGACGAGTACTTTGACCTCTTACTGGTAAGCCTTTTTTATGACGAGTTCCTTCATACGAATTAATTTCCATTTTAGTTTTGATATTCATATTAACTTCACGGCGCAAATCTCCTTCAGTTAAATATTTATTAACTTCGTCACGAATTGCTACTAATTCATCATTAGTTAAAGCATTTGCTCTTTTATTAATGTCCACTTTGGCATCTTTTAAAATCGTATTAGATAAACTACGACCGATACCGTGAATATAAGTTAAAGCAATTTCAATTCTCTTATTAGGTAATTCGATACCTTTAATACGTGCCATATTTTCGCCTCCTATTAACCTTGTCTTTGTTTATGTTTTGGGTTTTTACAAATAACGTAAACCTTCCCATGTCTTCTAATTATTTTACAATTATCACATATTTTCTTTACTGATGGTCTTACTTTCATTTTTTATACCTCCTACTTTCTATAGGTTATACGCCCGCGTGTTAAATCATAAGGTGATAATTCAACCGTTACTTTGTCACCTTGTAAAATGCGAATGTGATGTAAGCGCATTTTACCAGAAACGCGAGCTTTAATAACGTGTTTGTTTTCAAGAGTTATGACAAAGTCTCCACCTGGAAGAACTTCATCAACAATGCCTTCAACCTCGATAACATCTTGTTTTGGCTTAGCTTGAGTAGCTTCTTTAACCTTTTTATTATTGTTTGGTTTGGCCATGTTATCACCTCCTAGTTAAAATTTCATATCCATCTTTAGTGACTAAAACGGTGTGTTCAAAATGGGCTGAAGGTTTATCATCAGCGGTCACAATCGTCCAGTCGTCATCTAAAATATAAACATGTCTTGTTCCTAAGTTAAGCATTGGTTCCACGGCAATGACCATGCCAGCTTTTAAAATTGGTCCGGTATGCTCGTTACCATAATTGGGAACATCTGGTTCTTCATGAACATCCGTGCCCACACCATGCCCAACTAATTCTTCAATTACACCTAAGTTATGCGCTTTCGCATATTTACTTATGGCATAACCGATATCTCCAATATGAGCGCCTTCTTTAATCATCGCTAAGCCCTCAAATAGAGATTTTTCAGTGTGTTTTAATAATTCTTCTTTTTCTTTAGAAATTTTGCCTACTGGATAAGTCCAAGCAGAATCTCCATGGTAGCCTTTATAACAGGCACCAATATCAATCGAGATAATATCGCCTTCTTTTAACTTACGATTACTAGGAATTCCATGAACGACTTCTTCATTAATTGAAGCACATATTGTTCCTGGAAAACCATCATAACCTTTAAATGAAGGCGTCGCTCCTCTTTTAATTATATAATCATAAGCTAACTTATCTAACTCTTTAGTCGTAATTCCTGGTTTAATAAATGGTTTCAAATAATTATGAGTACTTCCAGTTATTTCGCCAGCAACTCGTAAAAGTTCGATTTCTCTTGCGGACTTAATGCTTATCATTTAAGGCCTCCTAAAATTTCTTTAATCCTTTCGAATGTTTCTTCAGGATTACTTCCACTTTTAACAAAGTAGACTTTATCTTTGTAATACTCTATTAATGGTTTCGTCATCGCTTCATAAGTTTGAAATCGCGCCTCAAAAGTTTCCACATTATCATCAGCTCTTTTGATAAGAGTACTACCGCAATTATCACAAAAACCTTTTTCTTTTGGACTTAATCTAGGAATAAGTTCATTATAAGAAGATCCGCATTTAGGACAAATAAGCCGTCCGACCATTCGTTTTAAGGCTTCTTCTTTATCGATTTCAATGACAATGACTGGTCCCATTTTAATATTGAGTTCTTTTAATAGGTTATCGTATAATTTAGCTTGGTCTAAATTACGAGGATAACCATCTAAAATAAACCCTTTTTGACAGTCTTCTTTTTGAAGTCTATCTTTTAACATATTAGTTACAATTCCATCGCTGACAAGCTGGCCAGACTGCATTTTGGCTTTAATATTTTCATCATCAGTCTCCCGAAGTAAATCACCTACGGAAATATGCGGAATATGATATTCCCCGACGATTTTTTTAGCCTGCGTTCCTTTACCAGCTGCTGGTGGGGCGATTAAAATTAAATTCATGCGCGAATTCCTCTTTTACTTTTGTAACTACGACTAATTAAATTACTTTCTAATTGTTTGTAGCATTCTAAGACAACACTAACGACGATCATTAAACCAGTACCACCTAGTTTAACTGATGTTGGCAAGGTTGAAATAGCGCCAAACACATATGGAAGTCCAGCTATGATAGCTAAAAATATAGCTCCCACAATTGTTATTCTGTTTATTACTTTAGTCACATAAGTCGTGGTCTCTTCTCCTGGTCTTACCCCGGGAATATATCCACCTTGTTTTTGTAAATTTTCAGATAATTCTTTAGGTTTAATCGTGACAAAGGTATAGAAATACGTAAATGCCACAATGAACAAAATGAATAAGATAAATCCGGTGGTTGAAGAAAGACTTAACCACTTATTTACAAATGATACCCAGCCATCGTTTTTCGCAAATTGGGCGATTAATGCTGGTACCGAAATAAGCGCTGATGCGAAGATAACAGGAATAACTCCAGCTGAATTTAATCTAAATGGCATATAAGATTGTTTGGTCATGCGCGCATTATTACTTTTATTGGCATATTGAACAGGAATTCTTCTTTCGGCAAGTTGCACATATAAAATTCCTAAAATAATTGCAATATATAATATTACAAATAACGCAAAAGTAATAATACCTAAGAACGTACTTTGGGTCGTGGTCATATCAACTAAAGTTCCCCATGCTTCGGAAAGCATATAAGGAGTTGTAGCTAAAATACCCGCCATAATAATCATTGATACTCCATTACCTAAACCTTTAGTCGTAATCCTGTCCCCAATCCAAAGCAAGAAAGATGTTCCCGCGGTAAGGACAAGTGATACTTCTAAATAATCCATAACTTCGCCATTTGGAATAAAGGTAAATGAGAACATATACCCTTGAACAAAGGCTAAAATTATACCTAAAATACGGGTAATTTGATTAATCTTATTTCTTCCAGTTTGACCTTGTTTTGAAAGTTCCGTAAAATAAGGAACAATATCCATTTGTAAGAGCTGCATAACGATAGATGCAGTAATGTATGGCATAACTCCTAGTGCAAAAATTGAAAAGTTCGCCATCGCGCCGCCACCCATCATATCTAATAGCTCTAAAAATCCAACATTTAAGTTTTCATTATCTACACCAGGAACAACAATTGCTGTTCCAATTTTGAATAGAAATAAGCAGAATAAAGTAAAATAAATCTTTTTTCTTAAATCTTTATTAGCTGGGCTGAAAATTTGCTTAATTACCTTAAACAATTAAATCACCTCTGCTTTTCCACCTAATTTTTCTATTTCTTCTTTGGCAACTTTAGAAAATTTATTAGCTTTAACAGTTAATTTCTTTTCTAATTTACCATCACCTAAAATTTTAATTCCATCTAATTCTTTTTTTACTAATCCCATATCTTTTAAAATTTCTGGAGTAACTATAGCTCCATCTTCAAATTTATTTAAATCATCTAAGTTAATAATTGCATATACTTTTTTAAATCTCGCATTTGAAAAACCTCTTTTAGGCAATCTTCTAAATAATGGTGTTTGCCCACCTTCAAATCCAATTCTAACGCTTCTGCCACTTCTTGAGTTTTGTCCGTTTTCACCAGTTCCAGCAGTTTTACCAGTACCTGATCCTGGTCCACGTCCAACTCTTTTACGCGCTTTAGTTGCATATGGATTTGGTTTTACTGTATTTAATTTCATTATAAAATCTCCTCTACTTTTTTACCACGTAAAGCAGCAATGTGACTTATAGTTTTTTGTTCTTTTAATGCGTTTAAAGTTGCATATGCCATATTAACTTTAGTATTTGAACCTAATGATTTAGATAAAATATCTTTAACGCCAGCAAGTTCTAAAACGGCTCTTACTGGACCACCGGCTTTAACTCCAGTACCTTTTGAAGCTGGTTTAAGCATAACTTTACTAGCTCCTCTTCTGCCGATAGCTTCATGTGGGATAGTATGTTCATCTACGATTGCTACTCTAGTAACATTTTTAGTAGCGGCAGCCACGGCTTTTTTAATGGCATCTGGTACTTCGGCAGCTTTACCTGAACCGATACCCACTTTACCTTTACGATCTCCAACTACGACAGTAGCAGCGAAACGTAATTGACGACCACCTTTTGTTACTTTGGTAACACGACCAATATTTATAACTTCTTCGTCATATAATTTTGGACGAGGTTCTCTTCTTCTAGTTTCCAAGTGTTTTCCCTCCTTTAGAATTCTAATCCATTTTCGCGAGCAGCTTCAGCTAAAGCTTTTACACGACCAT
>CANQAO010000064.1 GCA_947589375.1 uncultured Bacilli bacterium
TAATGTTTTGATAATAATTCATTTAATTCCTCCTTCAATTTATAAGTGGTCGTAAAAATCCTTTCATCACTGACATACTCTAAAACTAATTTGTTTTCTTTTTTACATAAGATAATGCCTATGGTCTTATCATGAAATGCTTTTTTAATATGCTTATTAACATAATTCATATATTCTTTAATTTGAGCAGTATGTTCTCTTTTAAACTCACCTATTTTAACTTCTAAAGTAACATAACAATTGTATTCGGTATTAAAAAGTAAGAAATCAATGCGATGATATGTAGGTCCTATCTTTATTTTTACTTCATGACCTACATAAGTAAATCCCATACCTAATTCTTTTAAAAAATTATCTATATCATCTAGAATTAATTGATGAAGAGCATATTCCGTTAATTTATCTGGAATATTTTTGGTTTTAATAATCACGGGGTTTTTGATTAAAGTATTTATTTTAGGTTCTTCTAACTCTTCTTTATAACCAATTCTTTCATACTCATTATTTTTTATTCTTTCTCTTAATTCTCTTACAGAAAGATTTAATTTTTCAATTATATAGATATAATATTTAATTTCATCTATATTTTTAAGTGATAATAATTCGACATAATGACTCCATGATAATTTGGCAGACAATGTCTGCCATTTTCGAAATTTAAGGTAAAAGGTTCTCATATTGCGCAGATTACGCGGCGAATAACCAAGACCAAGTTCCTTGTTTAGTCTTAAAGAATATTCTTTAATGAGTTTGTTACCATATTTAGCTCTTTTCTCTCCCCCTTGGGCTTCGATTAAAAGTTTTCCGACTTCATAATAACTTTCTAAATCATGTTTGTTTTTAGAATAATCTTTAATTTGTTTATAGACTTCATTTTTAATTAAAATATCTTTAATATTTTGATAATAGTTCATTTAATTCCTCCTTTAATTTATAAGTGGTCGTGAAAATTCTTTCATCACTGACATACTCTAAAACTAATTTGTTTTCTTTTTTACATAAGATAATACCGATGGTTTTATCATGAAATGCTTTTTTAATATGCTTATTAACATAATTCATATATTCTTTAATTTGAGCAGTATGTTCTCTTTTAAACTCACCTATTTTAACTTCTAAAGTAACATAACAATTGTATTCGGTATTAAAAAGTAAGAAATCAATGCGATGATATGTAGGTCCTATCTTTATTTTTACTTCATGACCTACATAAGTAAATCCCATACCTAATTCTTTTAAAAAATTATCTATATCATCTAGAATTAATTGATGAAGAGCATATTCGGTTAATTTTTCTGGAATATTTTTGGTTTTAATAATCACCGGATTTTTGATTAACGTATTTACTTTAGGTTCTTTTAACTCTTCTTTATAACCGATTCTTTCATACTCGTTTGATTTAATACGATTTCTTAGTTCACGATATCCAATATTTTGTTTTTCACAAATATAAATATAATATTTTATGGCTTGGATATCCTTTAATGTTAATATAGCATTGATATGACTCCAGCTTAATTGGTGTGGCAATGCCACACCTTTTTGAACAAGCAAATAAAACTGACGCATTCTTTTTAAATTCGACACATCATATCCTTTACCTATTTCCTCAGTTAATCTTGTAGAATATTCTTTAATGAGTTTATTGCCATATTTAGCTCGCTTTTCTCCACCTTGGGCTTCGATTAAAAGTTTTCCGACTTCATAATAACTTTCTAAATCATGTTTATTTTTTGAATAATCTTTAACTTGTTTATAGACTTCATTCTTAATTAAAATATCTTTAATGTTTTGATAATAGTTCATTTAATTCCTCCTTCTAACTGATAAGTGGTCGTAAAAATTCTTTGATCACTGACATACTCTAAAACTAATTTGTTTTCTTTCTTACATAAGATAATGCCTATAGTCTTATCATGAAACACTTTTTTAATATGTTTGTCAGTATAGTTCATATATTCTTTAATTTGAGCAGTATATTCTCTTTTAAACTCACCTATTTTAACTTCTAAAGTAACATAACAATTGTATTCGGTATTAAAAAGTAAAAAATCAATACGATGATAAATAGGTCCTATCTTTATTTTTACTTCATGACCTACATATAAAAATCCTATACCTAATTCTTTTAAAAAATTATCCATATCTTCTAAGATTAATTGATGAAGAGCATATTCGGTTAATTTTTCTGGAATATTTTTGGTTTTAATAATCACGGGATTTTTGATTAAAGTATTTACTTTAGGTTCTTTTAACTCTTTTTTATAACCGATTCTTTCATATTCCTTTGATTTAATACGATTACGCAGTTCTCTTACATTTAAGTTTAGCTTTTCAATTATATAGATATAATATTTAATTTCATCTATATTATTAAGTGATAATAATTCAACATAATGCGACCAAGTTAATTGGTCAGACAGTGTCTGACTTTTTTGAAGTACAAAAAACTTTCGCATATTTTTTAAATTCGTGACACTATATCCTTTACCAAGTTCTTTAGTTAATCTTAAAGAATACTCTTTAATAAGTTTATTTCCATATTTAGCTCGTTTTTCTCACGCCTAAAGCTTCAATAAGTAATTTTCCGACTTCATAATAACTCTCTAAATCATGTTTATTTTTAGAATAATCTTTAACTTGTTTATAAATTTCATTCTTTATTAATATATCTTTAATATTTTGATAATAATTCATATGAAAAATCCTCCTTTATAGTAATATACCCTATATAAAGGCCTAATTCCTTCTTTTTTCACAAAAAAATTACGAATTTTTCGTAATTTATCCAACAATATTATCATATACCATGCTGGCATAATCAAAATTAGCTTTATTCCAAAAATTTTCAATATAACTATTGCGATCATTTTTATATTGTAAATAATAAGCATGTTCCCATAAATCAATCGTAAAAAGGGGAATTAAATTATAAGAAAGTGGTGTTTCTTGATTAATCATATTAACAATCGTTAAATCACCTCTTTCATTAGTGACTAAAAAAGTATAACCGGAACCTACTAAGTGTTTGGCTTTGTCCATAAAATCTTTCCGAAAATTTTCAAAATTACCATATCTTAAAGTAATCGCATTTAATAAATTACTTCTTGGATTACTTTTATTTTGATTCATACTATACCAATATAAATTATGATTTAAAACACCTCCCGCATTATACAAAATATCACCTCTATCTTTAAGCGGAAATTCATCGATATGTTTTGGAATTTCTTCTAAACTATACTTCCCATCATAATTACTTCTATTTAAAGCTTCATTTAATTTATTAACATAACCCCGGTGATGTTTATTATAATGAATATCGACGATTTCGCTTTCGATATCTGGCTCTAAAGCACTATAATTATATGGCAGTTCCATAAGTTCATACATTTATATCCCTCCAATAAATTATATTAAAAAAATAGAAGATAAGACTTCTATTTAAGATTTTTAAGATTATAAAGAATATTTAAAGCTTCAAGTGGCGTTACTTCTAATGGATCGATTTTATTTAATTCTTCTTCGACTTTGGAAGTTTTAGGTATTAAATCATCAAGGGGCAGAGCCTCTTGAATTTTAATATCCCTTTTTTTCTCATTACCTTCATATACTTTTAAGATTTGATTCGCGCGTTCAATTAATTCATTCGGTAAATCAGCCAGTTTCGCCACATGGATACCATAGCTTTTATCCACACTGCCTTCTTTAATTTTGTGAAGGAAAGTAATTTCACCATTTTCTTCATAAGCACTAACATGAATGTTTTTTAAACCACTTAAAGTATTTTCTAAATCGGTTAGTTCGTGATAATGGGTAGAGAAAAAAGTTTTAGCTTTAATATGACCATGAATATATTCGACAATTGATTGTGCGAGAGCCATACCATCAAAGGTCGCCGTACCTCTTCCTAGTTCATCAAATAAAATTAAGCTCTTATCTGTGGCATTACTAATAGCATTATTAGCTTCCATCATTTCGACCATAAAAGTAGATTCACCAGAAACTAAATCATCACTCGCCCCAATACGCGTAAAGATAGCATCAAAAATTGGCAACTTAGCCTCACTGGCTGGCACAAAACAGCCCATTTGAGCCATAATTGCTATAATGGCCATTTGCCGCATATAAGTTGATTTACCCGCCATATTAGGACCGGTAATTAATAAAATATTGGTTTTATCATCCATTATAATATCATTAGCGACAAATTCTCCATCAATGACTTTTTCAACGACGGGATGTCTGGAATCTTTAATATAAATTTCATGATCAGTTAAAGTAGGACGCACATAATTGTTTTGTTCACTTACTGTAGCAAAAGAACACATAACATCGATTTCACTAATAACTTTAGCAATCGATTGTAATTTCGGAATATATCTTTTTACTTGCTCTTTAATTTCATTAAATAAATTATATTCAAGTTCAATAATTTTTTCTTCAGCATTTAAAATTAAAGCTTCTTTTTCTTTTAAAATGGGACTTATAAATCTTTCACCATTAGCTAAAGTTTGTTTACGTTCATAACCATATTCTTCTTTCACTAAATCTAAGTTACCTTTACTTATTTCGATATAATAACCAAATACTCTATTATAGCCGATTTTTAAATTTTTAATGCCGGTTCTTTCACGTTCTTCTTTTTCAAAATTAGCGACGAAATCTTTACCACCTTTACGTAAATTTTTAAGTTCATCTAATTCTTTATTATAACCTTCTTTAATTAAATAACCTTCTTTAACACTAATCGGTGGTTCTTCATAAATACTTTGCCCTAGTAACTGATACAAATCATCGACTGATTCTAATTTTTTATGGAAATTGATTTTTTCTAAAATATTTTTTATTTCTGGTAATACCCCAATAGAATTTTTAAGTTGTAACATGTCCCTCGCATTAGCATTACCAAAAGCTACTTTACCACTTAATCTTTCTAAGTCATAGACTTCTTTTAAATAGCCCTCTAAATCACTTTTTAAAATAAATTCTTTAAGTAAAGTATCAATACAATCATAACGTTTTTCGATTTCTTTTTTATCAGCTAAAGGATTTAAAATAAAATTTTTTAATAGTCTTGCTCCCATAGCGGTTTTTGTTTTATCTAAAAGCCAAATTAAAGAGTAATTACGTTCTTTTAATCTTAAAGTTTCCGTAAGTTCTAGATTCCTTTTAGTATGAACATCCATTTTTAAATAATTTTTGTTTTCACGAACAATAGCTGGCTGAATATGTTCTAAAGCGCGTTTTTGATTGTTTATAATATAAGCAATTAAATGTTTAATCGTTTCAATATATCTTTGATCAGTTAAATGACTATAGGCTTTCATACCTTCTTCAGTAGTTTCATTAGTAATTGTCACGGGAAGCGAAAATTGATTTTTTAAAATGGAATAAATATTTTTATCCACTTTTTCCGTAATAACTACTTCTTTAGCACCTAAATTAACCACTTCACTTATCACTTTAGAAGAATTATGCGGCACTAATTCCACATAAATTTCTCCAGTTGAAGCATCAGCATAACTAACTCCATAAGCATGTTTAAAATCGACAATATTGGCGATAAAATTAAAATCATCAGATTTTAAAGTCTCGCCATTCATAACCGTACCTGAACTTACAATTTGAATAATTTCTCTTTTAACTATTCCTTTAGCTTCTTTAGGATCTTCGACTTGTTCACAAATACCAATTTTATAGCCTTTTTCAATTAATTTATCAATATAACTATTAGCCGCATGATATGGGATTCCGCACATTGGTACTCTTTCTTCTAAACCAGCTGACTTACCAGTTAAAGTAAGTTCCAGTTCTCGGCTCACTAACATGGCATCATCAAAAAACATTTCATAAAAGTCACCCAGTCTAAAAAAGATTATTAAATCTTCATTGGCATTTTTAACTTCTAAATATTGTTTCATCATTGGGGTTACTTTGTCTATATTTACGTCTTTTCTTTCCATTTCTACCACCACTCGTATAATAGTTTTTGTAAGAGATAAATTATATAATTTTTTCTTACATCAACTATTTTATTTTTTATTCTATTTT
>CANQAO010000065.1 GCA_947589375.1 uncultured Bacilli bacterium
TAATGTTACGTTTTCTTTTGTCATTCATGTAGATTCCTCCTATCCTTAATATTACTATTATATCGCCCCCCCCCCCAAGCTTGTCAAGTGTTTTAGAGGCTTCTTTTTGTAAAGTTCAACATAACTAAAAGTTCAACATAAATATAAAAAAATTAGATTATCCAACCTTATGGAAATCTAATCTTAATTTGTCAGCAATCGTTACGATAAACTCTGAATTAGTGGGTTTTGCTTTATCAATATCCACACTATAACCAAAAATTTCTTCCATGAAATCTAAATTACCGCGATTCCAGCTAACTTCAATAGCGTGCCTTATAGCTCTTTCAACACGAGATACTGTCGTATCATATTTACTAGCTAGTTCGGGATATAATTCTTTTGTAATGCCACCAATGACTTCGGGTTTTTCAAAAATAATTCCCACGGCTTCTCTTATATATTGATAACCTTTAATATGTGAAGGAATCCCTAGTTCATGTAACATTTTAGTAATAGATACTTGAAGATTACTATTATAAAAATCGATATTTTGATTTTCAGACTTTTTATTCATAATATCGTAAACACGTTTCTTTAAGTCTTCTAAGTCAAATGGTTTTAATAAGTAGTAGTTAACGCCAAATTCAGATACTTCTCTAATAACTTCAGCGGCATTATAGCTAGTAGCTACAATAACCTTTTTATTGATACCTCTATTTTTCATTTCACTTAAAACATACATGCCATCTTTTTTAGGCATAATTAAATCCAAAATAATTAAATCATATTTATCTTGATTATCTGTAATTACATCAATTCCTTCTTCGCCATCGTGAGCCTCTAAAGTAATATTTATATCCTCACTATCTTTAAAATACTCCTTTACCATATTAATTAAACTAATATTGTCATCAATCATTAATATATTTATCTTTTTCATTTGTATTCTCCTTTACTATATTAAAATTATACATAATCTTGACGCAACCAGCAAGAGTAAAAAATAGCTAATTTTGTCGAATGACTTTTCAAAAACAAAAAGAAGTTCTAATGTACAACTTCTTCAATTTTTTTTAGCTCATTTATATTAGTAGATCCCCCACCAATTAAATAGCCAGATACAACATTTACTTCATTTAAAGTTTTGATGTTTTCACCACTAACGCTACCACCATACAAAACTTTAACATCATAATCGAATAATGATTTGATGTAATTAATCGTCTCTTTTATTCTTTTATTAGAAGGAATGATTTGACTGCCAATGGCCCATTTTGGTTCATAAGCAATCATAATTTCATCTTGGATATCTTCTAAAGCATTGTGAATTTGTTTTTTTAAAACTACTTTATAGTCTTCATTAGCCTCTTCACCAACACATAAAATAACTTTTAAGCCTTCCATCAAAGCACATCTAATTTTATTATTAATGTCTTCATCTGTTTCGTGAAACTTGTCTCTTCTTTCTGAGTGTCCTATTAACACATAACTAATGCCAATACTAGCTGCTTGTTTAGGTGAAATTTCGCCCGTATAGGCGCCCCATTTATGATAATACACATTCTGCAGCCCAGTTTTAAAACCACTATCGATAAACATTTTGGCATATATCGCTGTTGGAAAAACAATGACCTCTAAATCAAGTTTTTTAAGACCATTAATATAACTTTTAAGATCCCCATAATTTAAATTCATTTTATGGTTTAAAGCAATTATTTTTTCCATGGATTAACCTTTGAGACAAAATTAATAAATTTTGATTTAAAACTTGATTTTTGAGTTTCAATCGCCTTTTTATAAACATCTAAAACTTGTTCAGCAAAATATTTTGAGGAATGTTTTTCCGCACTAAGGCGAGCTTCTTTCGATAAATTAGCTAATAGCTTTTTATCTTTTAAAATCTTAATAATGGCCCTTTCGCAGTCTTCTTCATCTTCAAAAAGAAAACCATTTAAACCATCAATAACTGTATTTCTAAAACTTTCATCATTAATGCATAATGCCGGAAGAGATGCTGCCATGGCCTCGATAATCGTTAGGCCCTGCGTTTCTGTCGTCGAAGCTGATAAAAAAACATCGCCTAAATGATAATATATCGGTACATCATCCCATGGTACTTTACCAGTAAAAATAATGTTTTTGTCACATTTTTTGGCTTTGGAAAGTTTTTCATAAGCTTCTTTGTCTGGCCCATCGCCAATAATCATCAGTTTAACATTTTTATGGTTTTTAATAATTTTTTCCATAACATTTATTAAAAAAGGAATGTTTTTTTCTTCAGCAATCCGCCCTACAAAGATACCGACAAAATCTTTTTTAGCAAGTCCATATTTTTTCTTTAATGCGGCTAGTTTTTTTTCATTAATTTGTTCTTTAAAAAATCTTTCGACTTCAATACCCGTAGGTACAATGTGGATATTTCTTTCAACATTGTATTTTTCTTTAAATAAATCATAAGCTTTCTTGGTGGGCACAATTAATTCGGTAATTGTTTTATCACAATAAAACTTCGTTAAATATTCGACTAATTTTTTACTGGACTTATTAAAATATCCTTTCGTAATATAATGGACATAATCTTCATACATCGTATGATAGGTATGGACAATAGGAATATTATATTGTTTCGCAAAAATACGTGCAAAAGTCCCAATCCCAAATTCCGTTTGCGAATGGATGACATCTAAGTGCCAGCTTCTAATTTTATTAATAGCCCGTACTGGATATATACTAGTTAACCTAGAATCATAAATACCCGTAGGAATGCCGGGAATTCTTAAAACTCTTTCCTCTTCATTATAGTCATAATGAAAATTTTGGAGATTAGCCGTCACAACATAAACTTCATGACCCTTTTTCTCCAAAGCATTTTTCAGCATTAGTTCACTAGTAACTAAGCCACTAATATATGGTGTGTATGTTTCGGTAAAAATACCTATTCGCATATTACTCCTCCTTTTGATTAAGAGAAATTGCCCCCACAATTATTCCTAAGTAATAAGTAAGTAATCGCCATACTAACATAATACTTGATAATTTAGCTCCAAGTGTGAAACCACCAAAAAATTGTACAAAACCAAATTCTAGTCCCCCACTACCACCAGGCAGTGGAACAAAAGAACCCATAATCATTACATAAGCGGTCGCAATAATTACATATGATGGATTAACATATTCTCCTAAGCCCATAATTAACGTAAAAGGCACGAGATATAAAATAAGTAAGGCCACCATATTTATCAAAATAACATTAATAAAATGTTTTTTACTTTGCATAAGCACTACCGCACTATGATGAAAATTATTAATAAATTCATTACTGCGATTTAAAAAATGGTCTTCATCTTTTATGATTTTAAGTTTGCTGCCAATTTTCACGCCTAAATTTAATAAAGCTTTATTAGCTTTTTTATTAAAAGCCACAGCAAACAAAATTACTACTACGGATAAATTAATAATATAACCTAAAACTACTAATTTTTTAAGGAGGGAATCATCAGGAAAAATCCCTAAAATATTATTGGCTATTATCGCAATCGTTCCTAAAATAATTAAGGCAATTTGATAAACAACACAATCTTGAATAATGATGTTTGTGCCTTCACTGATGGTCAAGCCTTGCTTTTTAAAACGATAAATTTGATAAGGTTGTCCGCCCAAAGAAAAAGGTGTCACGGCATTGAAGAATTGTGTATCTAAAGTTAATTTCAAACTTTTTCTAAAAGGATAATCATTATTTAGTTTACGCGTACAACGATATATCGCCAGTGCTTTTAATAACCAATACATGACTACACATAATACTCCAGCCAGTAGCCACCAAACATTGAAAGAAAGAATATAATAAATTTTTTCGAAGAAATCGTCCTTTAAAGCAAATACCAGCACGATTCCTGTCACAACGGCAATGATAATGCCGTTTCTTAAATTGTTATTTTTCATCGATAATTTTAAGGGCTGGTAATTCTTTTCCTTCAAGCATTTCTAAACTAGCACCGCCCCCGGTTGAAATGTGAGTAATTTTATCTTTAAATCCCATATTAATTGCGGCACTAGCCGTATCACCACCACCTAAGATAGTTTCGGCTTTAGTACTCGTAATTATTTCTAATAATTTTCTAGTTCCTTCCGCAAACTTTTTGACTTCGAAACAGCCAACTGGACCATTCCATACTATCGTCTTACATTTATCTAAATATTGTTTAAATACTTTAATTGTCCCTGGACCAATATCAAGTCCCATTTCATCAGTTCCAACTTCATTAATGAATCTTACATGTGTTTCCGCTTCATCACTGATAGTAGTTCCCGTTACTAAATCAATTGGTAAAATGAGTTTGTCAGGATACTTATCTAACATATCACGGCAATAACTAATTTTATCTTCTTCAATTTTTGACTTACCAACACTAAAACCAGCTGCTTTTAAGAAAGTATTAGCCATGGCACCACCAATTAAAATATAATCAGCTTTACGCGCTAAATTGTTAATAACTTCAATTTTGTCACTAACTTTGGAACCACCTAAAATAACCGCATATGGTTTTTTCGGTCTGGTATTAGCTTTGTTTAAATATTTTAGTTCTTTTTCCATTAATAAACCAACTCCACTTGGTAAATGTTCAGCGATACCAACATTGGAAGCATGAGATCTATGCGCCGTACCAAAAGCATCATTGATAAAAATATCGCCTAGTTTAGCCCAATATTTGCCTAATTTAACATCGTTATCGCTTTCTTTACGTTTATCTAAATCTTCAAATCTGGTGTTTTCTAAAAGTACAATTTCCCCAGGTTCCATATTTCTGATTTTGTTTTCAACTCTTTCACCACGAGTTTGATCGATAAAGGTAACTTTCGTATTTAATAATTTAGATAATCTTTCAGCCACGGGTTTTAAAGTGTATTTTTGTTTATCAGCATTCGTAACTAACCTTCCTAAATGCGAAAGCAAAATAACTTTAGCTTCTTCATTTAAAGCATATCTAATTGTGGGTAAGCTTTTTCTAATACGATTATCATCAGTTATTTCACCTGATATCATTGGAACATTTAAATCGCACCTGATAATTACCTTTTTACCTTTCAAATCAAAATCTTTAATTGTTTTAATCATACTTTTATCCTCCCTTTTTATTTCTTTTAATCATTATATGTACATGTGATTTCACTGCCAATACTCACGCTTATTGTTTTATTTTCCTCTGTAATAGTTTTTTTAGGATTATCCTTACTATTAGGATTTTTCATATTACCATTTAAATATCCTTCACTCACTAATTCGGAAGCCTTGATTTTTCCTTCTTCTGGTTCCCAACTAGCGTCTTCACCAAGTTTTACTTGAACATAAGACTCACAAGCGGTTTGAATCACCGTTTTAAATTCTTCCTTTTCTTTTTCTAGCGAATTTTTATTCGACTGAATGATTGAAGGAACGGCAACGACAATAATTATTCCCAGCAAAACTATAATACCCATCAGTTCCATTAAGGTAAAGCCTTTTCGCATATCATCACCTATTATATATTTTATACCAAAAAATAGTTTAATACAAGAAAAAATGTCAGTTTTATATCAATATTTTTAAAAAAATGATATAAACCGACATAATTTTTAAAATTAATTAGTTTTTAAGTAAATATTTGGCTGTTCTAACCATCTGCGCACTATAACCCATTTCGTTATCATACCAAGCAATTATTTTAACTAACTGTCCATTTTCCGTATCTAAAACTTTAGTAAGTAAGCCATCGACTATGGCCCCATAATGCGTACCAATAACATCGCTAGATACAATTGGATCTTCGGTATAAGCTAAAGTTTCATTTTGATTATTTTTAAATAAATTGTTAATCTCGGTCGCAGTTGTTTTTCTTTCAAGTTCTAAAGTTAAATCCACTACTGAGCCTGTAGTTACCGGCACTCTTAAAGCACCACCATCTAATTTGCCATCAAGCTCAGGAATAACTTTGCCTAAAGCACTAGCGGCCCCGGTTGAACTTGGAACAATATTCGCCGCGGAAGCTCTTCCACGTCTAGAAGTCGCTCCTTTTTTAT
>CANQAO010000066.1 GCA_947589375.1 uncultured Bacilli bacterium
CCCATCACCCCAGCAAGCTTCACATCGACCGCCTTTAACGTTAAATGAAAATCTTCCTTTATCATAACCACGCATTTTAGCTTCTTTGGTTTCGGCAAAAACATCACGAATATCGTCAAAAACCCCAGTATAAGTAGCTGGATTAGAGCGTGGCGTACGGCCAATTGGTGCTTGCGAGATTTCCACCACTTTATCGATGTTTTCTAGTCCTTTAACATTTTTATGTTTCCCAGGTTTACCTTTTGTGCGATATAAATTATTCGCGACTACTTTATATAAAATTTCGTTAATTAAAGTACTTTTACCACTGCCACTAACGCCAGTTACACAGATAAATTTTCCCAGTGGAAATTTAACGTTAATATTTTTTAAGTTGTTTTCGCTTGCACCTTTAATTTCGAGGTATTTTTTATTGCCTTTACGTCTTTTATTTGGGAGCGCTATTTTTTCTTCGCCAGTTAAATATTTACCAGTTAAGCTGTTTTTATTTTGCATAACTTCTTTTGGGGTTCCTTTGGCGACAATATATCCACCATGAACACCGGCTTTTGGTCCAATATCGACTAAATAATCAGCGGCTAACATGGTTTCCGTATCGTGTTCAACAACGATTAAAGTGTTACCTAAATCACGCATTTCTTGTAACGAATTGATTAATCTTTGATTATCTCGCTGATGAAGACCAATAGATGGTTCATCTAGAACATATAAAACACCCGTTAATCTTGAACCGATTTGGGTAGCTAGTCTGATACGCTGAGCTTCCCCACCTGATAACGTTCCTGCGTTTCTAGAGAGCGTTAGATATTCTAAACCGACGTTAATTAGAAATTCTAAACGGGATTTGATTTCTTTGATAATTAGTTCGGAAATTTCTTGTTCTTGTTTGGTAAGTTTTAAATTGTTTAAAAATTTCATGATATCTTTAATGCTCATTTGGGTAAGTTCATAGATGTTTTTATTACCGATTAAGACAGCTAAAATACGGTTATTTAGTCTCGCCCCATGGCAGGCTTCACATTCTAGCTCTGTCATGTAGTTTTCAATCCATTCACGAATCCATGTGCTTTTACTTTCGATGTATCGGCGTTCTAGATTGGTAATAAGGCCTTCAAAAAAGTCTTTTTTGGTTCTTGTGTTACCCGTTTTAGATACATAATTAAAACTCATAAGATCTTTTGAACCATAAAAAATAATGTTTAAATCTTCGCGGGAAAGATTTTTAATAGGAGTGTTCATGTCAATACCATAATATTTACAGGTGGTTTCAAGTTCCGTATAAGTAATATTATTAGGTTCACTAACATTGATAACTTTAATAGCACCTTCATTAATACTTAAATTTTTATCAGGCACGACTAAATCTTCATCGATTTTATATTTAATGCCTAAACCTTTACATTCGGGACAAGCACCATAAGGGGCATTAAAAGAAAACATTCGTGGTTCTAGTTCTGGTAAAGAAAAATCACAATATGGACAAGCATAAGTTTCACTCATGAGCATTTTTTCTTTACCTATGACATCGATTAAGACTTTACCTTTACCGAGTTTTACGGCTGTTTCGACAGCTTCATACAAACGGCTTCTAATTTCATCTTTAATGATTAACCGGTCAATGACGACTTCGATGGAATGTTTTTTGTTTTTTTCTAAGTTAATGTCTTCAGATAAGTCATAATCTTTGTCATCGATGACGACTCTAGCATAACCATCTTTACGTAAGCGCGCAAGTAAATCTTTATGGGTACCTTTTTCCAGTCCAACTACAGGGCTTAAAACTCTGATTTTGGTTCCTTTATCTAGTTCTAGGATATCGTTTACCATTTCTTCGATACTTTGTGACGAAATTGGAATATGATGGTGTGGACAGTAAGGGGTCCCAATTCGTGCATATAAAAGTCTTAAATAATCGTATATTTCGGTGACCGTCCCAACCGTACTACGAGGATTCTTATGGGTGGTTTTTTGATCGATACTTATTGAGGGTGAAAGGCCTTCAATACTATCGACTAATGGTTTTTCGGAACCACCTAAAAATTGTCTAGCATAAGCGCTTAGACTTTCGACATATCTTCTTTGTCCCTCGGCATAAATGGTATCAAAAGCGAGACTACTTTTACCACTCCCACTAACGCCAGTCATGACAATTAATTTGTTTTTTGGTAAAGTGATATCGATATTTTTTAAGTTGTTTTCTCTCGCTCCTTTAATTATTATTTCATCCATATACTATCCCATCCTTTTTACAAACGCATCTTTATCGTTTTCTTGATAATACGCTAAATAAGTTAAAATTTCTTGGTCGTTTTTAAATTTTTCTTTAAAAATAGCTAATTCGTTATTGTTAAGTTTTAAAGTAGTGATATATCTTTTTAGACGATCTTTCGTTAAAGTAAGTCCGATATTTAAAATTTCCTTTCTCGTTAATACTTTTAATATTTTAATCTTTTCACACACATACATATCGTAATAACCATTATATTCATCATCATAAGTGATAATGGTGCCGCTACCTTTTACTATAGCTAAATCGGTGTTTTTTGTGGTATCAAAATATCTAAAACAATCTTCAGGCTTTAGACACATGTGAAAACCCGCATGCCCCCATTTAAGGGGTTTTAAGGTTTTATAAGTTTGATTTAACTTAAAGGACTGACCAAATTGATTAACTAATCCTTGATAAAACATTTTAAAACCAGTAATATTATCATTCTTGTCTGGAGATGTCATATTAATCACTTCCAGTATTTATTATATCATGAGTGTCAAGTGATTAATCTGAACAAAAAAGAAGAAATTAATCTTCTAAATGATTTTTATTTTTTAAATAATTTTTAATCTTTGTTTTAATGCGCTGGATCGCGTTATCGATTCGTTTAGGTTCGACTTCTAAAATTTCGGAAATTTCTTTATAAGTAAAACCACTCTTTTTTAAATCAAACACTTGGGATTCAAAAGACGTTAGTTCACTCATCATTTCACGAATTAAAGAATTAACGTTTTCGACATCCAGTAATATGACCTCGGGATTACTATTTTCATCACCGATAATTCTTTCAATATTAATATTATTTATTTCATCCATAGCCTCTACTGATAAGGAGGTATTTAATATTTGATGTTTTTGTCTATTAGCAGTCACAATTAAACTGATAATTTTTCGTTCAATACATTTTTTGGCATAAGTATAAAACATCGTATCTTTATGTTCATTATAAGTATTAATGGCAATACTAAAGGCGACCATGCCTTCGTTGATTAAATCGCTTAATTCAAGGCCATTTTTGTTATTTTCGACATACATTTTATTGGCGATTTTAGTAATAAGTGGACGATATTTATTGAATAAAATCTCGGTAATTTCTTCACTTTCGTTAACCCGGCTAACTAATTCATAATCGTTAAGTTTTTTATAATTCATGTCTAACCACCTCGTAGATAATTAAAGCGGCGGCAACTGAGGCATTTAAGCTATTGACCTTGCCACGCATAGGAATGGTAGCTAAAAAATCGCAATTTTCTTTTACTAAACGGCTTAAACCATGCCCTTCGTTGCCGATAACCAAGACAATCTTGCCATGATAATCAATGTGCCGATAATCGGTCCCATTCATCGTGGTTCCAATAACCCAATAGCCATTTTTTTGAAGTTCTTTTAAGGTGTTTACCAGATTATTAACCATGGCAATTTTTACTTTTTCGGTGGTTCCGACACTTACTTTCATAACCGTGGCATTGATTTTTACGCCTCTATCTTTTGGAATAATTAGGCTTTTAACTCCAGCAGCTTCACAAGTTCTGATGATCGCTCCAACATTATGGGGATCTTCTAAATGATCCAGCATCACGATAACATCATTTTTCATAATTTCATCTAAAGAAGCATAGTTATAATCATTAATTTCTAAGATTATACCTTGATGATTACCTTTTTCGATTTTATCTAATTCATATTTATCTAGATAAAGGGTTTTTACATTTTTAACCTTTAATTTATCAATGATTTCTTGATCACTAAAATTCTTATATAAAAAAGCCTTTTTTATTTTTTCATCTTTATCTAATAATTCTTTAGCGACATTTTTGCCATATACATACATTTAAATCACCTTCACTTTATTATTTTTAGATAGCATTCTAATTTAATATTTTATGCATAATTTCCGCGATTCTTCGATGATTATTTGTGAGCTCTAAATAACCAATTAGAGCTTCTAAACCCGTAGCTCTTTTATAAGTTACGATATCCGCACTTTTACTACTATGACTTTTATGGTTGCGGGCTCTTTTGATTAAATTAATTTCCTCATCAGTTAAAAATTTTTCATTAAGCATGGTTTCTAAAAAATCACTCTGGGCTTTGGCGCTTACATATTTAACACTTTCTTTTTGTAAGTCCTTTACTTTAACGATACCTTTATTAATTAAATATAAACGGACATATAACTCATATGTAGCATCTCCTAAATAAGCTAAAATTAAGGGATTTTGCTTACTGACATAGTCATTAATTAGTTTGATATCAGCGATATCTTTTTCCCGGTTTAATTTTTGCTTTAATTTTACGATGTTAGGAATCGTTTGCACAGGCAGATCATCAATCAAAGTTTTTTCACTATCAAAGTATTTTGGCCCAATATCAAAGCAATCAAAGGTATAAACATCTGGTTCTTTATAAATACCTTTATAGGCTGTAGTTATTTCTTTATATAACTTTGAAGAAACCGCTAAGTCAATGTCATTAGCATTATCTTTGATACCTTGTAAAACTAGGGATGCGGTCGATAAGACAAGATATTCATTTTTATCAAAATTATATTCATTTAATTTATTTACAATTTCGGCTTTATTCATTTGCACTCCTTAAATTCATGATAGCGATCAAAGGTAATTCCTTTAATATAACCGCTTTTAATATCATTCATGATTAAATTCATGACTTTATCATAATCAATTTCCCCGCCTTTGATTAAACAACCGCGTTTTTTACCAATAGCTTCTAGATCACTAACGATATCATCGTTTAAAGCTTCGATTCCGTAGCGTTCTTTTAAAATATTAGGATAATATTTTTCTAAAGTTTTTAAAATATATTCCGTCACATCATAAAGCGGTAAAATTTCTTCTCTAATAGCTGTAAAGGTAGCTAAATTAAAGGCATTAGCTGGTTCAAGACGTGGCCACAAAATACCTGGAGAATCTAAAAGTTCGATATGGTCATTTACTCTAATCCAATTTAAATTTTTCGTCACTCCTGGTTTATTACCAATACTAGTGACTTTTTTGCCAGCTAAGCGATTAATTAAAGTACTTTTACCGACATTGGGAATGCCAACGACTAAAACTCGAGCTTTACGTTTTATCATGCCCTTTTCTTCTCTTTTTTGATTATTTTCTTTTAATACTTCTTCAGTTAAAGCAATTAAGGGTTTA
Source organism: uncultured Bacilli bacterium (assembly GCA_947589375.1). GTDB lineage: Bacteria > Bacillota_I > Bacilli_A > RF39 > UBA660 > Coprosoma. Next base: position 5,437 of record CANQAO010000066.1, read on the forward strand.
ATATTTACGTTACCATCTAAATTCATAGGCAGAATATGATAGCCTTTTTGTTTATAATAATCTATCCATTTTTGGGTTTCGTTGATATCACATAAATCGGTTTTACTCATGATTAAAATTTTCGGTTTACCTTTAGTATATTCATCGATATCGATTATTTTAGAAGAAAGTGGCATTCTTGCATCAATAACTTCATAGACTAAATCAATTAAGTTTATTTGTTCATTAATTAATCTTTTTGTTTTGGCCATATGACCGGGATACCAATTGATTACGGAATTATGCAACCCTTGTTTTTCACTATTACTCATTTTTATCACTTACGCTTTCTTTTATTTTCTTTGTTTCATCTATATATTTATAATTTAAACTGTTACTTTTAGATATAGCGGATTTTTTGGTTTCTTTTTCATATAAGTCCTTTGCTCCTTTGGTAACCCCTCCACCACGCTTTGCTACATTTAAGTTTTCTTTTAAGCCTTTTGGATGTTCTTCTCTTGCAATATCCCTTGCTGCTATTTCACCAAT
>CANQAO010000067.1 GCA_947589375.1 uncultured Bacilli bacterium
TTCGAAGGATTAAAACAATATATGATGATGGTAAACGTATAATAACCAATAAATTTTTGACTTAAAAAATACAAGTATGGTGGCAGTCATCGGAAACTTATCTATGGAGAGCAGTAGTTTCGGTGAAGTAGAAAAGCCTTACCGCGAGGTAAGGCAGCCAAATTTATTTGGTTTTGTTCTAACAATTAGTTTTAAAATAGAGAATATTAAAATAATTGTGCATTAAGGTTAATTTGTGATATAATATAGGACATTGAAAGGGATGGTGAAGGATGCTTATTGAACTTAATTATTCAGAAAACCTTAAAGATTATGGAGGTATAACTAAAAAAGCGCCTTATCCTATAGAATTTATTTCTGTAAATAACATTAAAACATTTTTAACCGAGCTGGATGAACAAGAATTTAAAGAATATGAACAAATGTATAAGGAAGCATTTGAAATATTTAACATGAACCATTATCATCGCAATGATTTAGAACTTGTTAATCTTCATGGTAAAAAAGCCTTATTTTATTTAGGACCTAAAATTCTCGAATATAAAGCATGTCGCAATTTTATAAATAAATATAAACCACTTATAGATAAGTTTGGTCCAAAACTTATAGATACTTTTGAAGGTGATTATATTTTTAATAGGGAGCATGCTTTAAAAATATATAATGAGCTAAAGGATTTATATTTACATAAACAAGAACTTTTAGAAATGTGCGATAAATTAGAAGGCTTGAAAATCACTGATTTTATGTATATGAAAGCACCAGAATTATCGTTAAGCGCTGTTGGCCGCATAAGTAGTATAGAAATTATGGGTTTTTATACCGATGGTGAGCAAACGTATAATCCAGTGGCTAAACAAGAATTTTCTAGCGAAATAAAATATCAGGTTAATATCGAAAAAGCTAATATGATTTTGGAATATCATAAAAAGCCTAATGATAGAACTAGATTAAGAACTCCACAGCCATGTTTAATTGTTAATAATTTACTTTTTGATACAAATTTTTTACCAACATATGAAGAACTATATGATTTTAATATTCCTACAAATTTAGATTATCAACGTTTTGAAGACTTTAAAAAATTGGAACAAGAAAAAGAGAGTATCATTACTGATGTTTCAGCATTAAATAGCATGAGCCAAGACCTCAGTAAGGTATTATGTTTATTAGAAGATTATACAACAAAGATAGAACGTACTAAAAACATGGAAGAAACTAAAGATATTGTGACAAAACTTGATGCACTTAGAGAAATCCTAGCTGATGTTGAAAAGCTGAAAGATATAATTATTAAAAATAGTGATGTCATTACTGAAGAGGAAATTGAAAAAAGGCTTGAAAAAAGGCTTAAAAAAAGGCTTGAAAAAAGCTTACATCACTATTGCTAAGGCTCATATTAAAAAAGAATAGTGGCAATTATTTTATTTATAAGGCATCTTGTTATAAATTACTTAAATGCTAGTAAAAATGCAAACAATAATTCAGCTAAAATAGATCTTGAAGAATTATTAAAAGAAAAAACGGGTAAGGAATATAAATTTGAACCAAAATTAAAAGTTTAAAATCAAGATTTAAACTATCAATTTAACAAAAAAACAATCCAAATTATTTTTGAATTGTTTTTCTATACCTGAAGTTCGGATTTCCCAAGCAGATTTGAAGCGGGTGGCGTAGATATTTACAACCACTGTTAGCGAGTAAATTGGTATAAAAATTAACTATCATTAACATTATACTATGATTTTAATAATTTTTAAATATTTTTCATATTAATTTATTTATGTGTAAACATTTGAATTAGGTATCTAGCTCATAATAATATAATTTCTTTGTATCTTTATCATAAATGGCAAAAGTATAATTAAATGAATATCTATCAAATATATCACTTCCATCAGTTGGGATAGGCCACCCATTATGTCTATCAACAAAATAATATAATCCATTATTAATTTTTGGTATTTCTTTTTCTTTTGCTAAGGAATTTGTTGTTTTTTCATCTCCATATACAATTTGGTTTAAAACTTTTGAAAGAGGAAAAGATTTCCATTTAGACAATTGTTTTAAAATTTTATTATTATCTTTACAATTAGCTTTTGCAAAATATTCACCATCACCATGAAAACCGCCATGAGTATTCTCTTCCTTTATAATTGTGCATGAAGAAATATCTAAATTGATTTCATTTTTGATATGTTGCTTTGTGTCTGGTTTATATAAAATAGTTAAATTAAATATAGCTATTGCTAAAAGTATAAGTCCAAGTAATATAAGTATTTTTATGTTATTACTCATATTTTTAAATTAACACACTTTATTGGTTATTTTAGATAGATTTTTTTCTCATTTGAAATTTTATAGTTATTTTATACTCATGTATTACATTAGAACTTACATCAATCATAGCAAAGTTATTTGCTGTGGATGCAATAAGATTTTTGGGAAAACTATTTTGTATATATTCTTTTAATTCTTTATGAAAATACAATATACTATCACCTATGACAATTTTGACTACAATTACTTTTTTAATAAAAAATCATCTCGAATAGAGATGAAATATATTCGAATGTCCGAAAAGTTCGAACAGATTCGTCAATGGAGCGAGTGGCGTAGATATTTACAACCACTTTAGCTAGTAACTTGGTATAAAAATTAACTAACTTCATTTTAACACATAATATATATTTTTACCAGAGCCAATTTGTTTTAAAAGATTTTCAGTTAACATTTTATTTAAAATATCATTTGCTCTGGTCTTAGAAACTTCTAAAAGAGATTCTACAATAAGCCTATTTATTTTATTGTTTTTCTTTAAATATTCAACTATTTTTTCTTCTTGAGTTAAATTTGAAGGTAAAATTTTTTCAGCTTCTTCAGTGTAATTAACATTAAATAAAGTTACTTTAAAAGCATTATCGGAATCTAATATTAAAGGCCTTTTATCATATTTTTTATATGATTCCATAATTCTTCCAATTCCTGTTCCAAAACTTTCTACATATTTTAACCTATAAAAAATGTTTGCTAAATTAGGATTTCTTGATTCTGATATACCAGTATATAAATCTTTTATGCTAATGCCTTTTACTAATCCACCTAATGAAGTAATTTCATAGTGATCATCAAAAAGAGAAATTAAAATGCTTCCTGTAAAATTATAATCTCTATGAATAATAGCATTTAATAAAGATTCTCTTAAAGCATATTCAGGATAATCTCTTATATCTTGTCTTTCTAAACCGATAATTTTCCCTTTTGTTTTATTATATAAATCCAAATATTCATAAGTGTCATTTACTTGCTTTAAAACTGAACCTTTAAACTCTTTTCTATCTTTAAATTCTAATTTATTATTACCATTAAAGATAGCGCATTTTATTGAATATGGACATTCGTCTGATAAAAGTAATCCAAGATTTGTATATTGATTATTTAGATTTGTAATATTTAATGTTTTAAATTTACTATCATTTATTTCAATACCATGATTCTTAAAAGTTTCTTTTAAATAATTAAAATGTAAGTTTTGATTGCTAGAAACATTATTTTCAAATGAATTACTGTTGCTTTCTAAAAGCATTTTTTTGATAACTTCTTCACTAGCCTGAATAGAAACATTTCCATGTCTTAAGTATACTCCTGATGATTTTAATCCCTTATCTGCTAGATAATATGGTTTATTTGGAGCTTCATTAACTTTCACTATAATAATGTCTTTATTATCTATATTTTCAATATATATTTTTGTATATAAAGTTAAATCAGAACAAATACCATCGCGAATCATTCCACTTAATGCTTCTAAATCTTTTTCCGCATCTTTAAGCCCAATGATATTGCTATTATCATCAATACCTATATAAATTGTACCATCATTGGTATTAGCAAATGCGACAATTTCTTTTTTTATGTCTTTTGTGAGTTTTACTTTTAATTCTGTTTTTTGATCTTCTTTATACATTCTCATCACCTTAATAATATTATATACAAAATAAAAAATATTATCAACGTATTCGACCACTTTTCGACCACTTTTCGACCACTTTTAATTTTTTATAAAAAAAGATAATTGAAAAGTTCAACTAAAATTAAATTCGAAGTGATAGATAAAAAGGTTTTAAACCTTTTATCAAAAAAATATTCTTCGTTCGTTAAAAGGATTATATGATAAATATTAGGAAAAATCGATAGTTGTATAGGAAAATTCTCCAAAATATAGTATAATTCTATTGAAGTTAGGAGATGATTATCTTGTTAAAATATGAATTAGAACCAAATGATAAAAATTTAAAAGAAACAATAGAAAAAAATTTTTTAGAAAGAAATTCTAAGTTAGTAATGCTTTCAAAGTTGTTGGCAAATGTAAAAGAAAATTTAATTATTTCTGTTGATGGACAATGGGGTTCTGGGAAAACATTTTTTATTAAACAATTTAAATACTTAGTAGATCATATAGAAAATTATACAGAGGATAGAATAATTAACGGTAATGATAGGCAATCATTCGAACAATTACATGAAACAAATCTAGTTGTCTATTATAATGCTTGGGAAAACGATATGCATGCCAATCCTCTTGAATCTTTAATCTATAATATATTAAATGAATATCCTAAAATGAAAAATCAAATAGTTAATTTTCAAGATTTCAAAACAATGCTTAAATCATTTTGTGGGGACTTTCTGTATTCAGCAAGTAAGAACCTTTTTGATATTAATAATTTTGATAAAATCAAAAATTATGATGATCTAGCAAAAGATATTAAGACAATCGAAGAAAAGAAAATAGCTTTTAATAAACTTGTAGATAAAATTTTAGGTGATAAACAAAGATTAATATTAATTATTGATGAACTTGACCGTTGCAAACCAACATTTGCTGTCGAAATGTTAGAAATAATAAAACATTTTTATACCAATGATAAAATAACTATTATTGTTTCAACTAATAATTCAGAACTTTCGAATACAATAAAGAATTATTATGGTAATGATTTCGATGGGTATGGTTATTTAAATAAATTTTATGATTTTATCATAAGTTTGGAGATTAAAGATATTAAAAGATATTTACAAAATCAATTTAACTTTTGCAATAGTAGTTATATTTACCATGATATGAGTTATGTAGTAATGAAGTATTTTGATTTTTCGTTAAGAGAATGCAATAGATTTATTACTCTTTATAATATGCTTAAAGAATATATTGAGACTGAGAAATATTTTGATAAAGATTTATATTATATTAATACTTGTATCTTTATGCCCCTAGTTTTGGCCTTAAAAATAAAAGATGTTAATAAATATAATTTGTTTATGTCTAAAAAAGGAGAAAGTATAATAACTGATTTTTTAAATAATGAAATTATAGGCACTGATTATCAAAGATGGTTAGGAAATTTATTGAAATCCGAAAATGAAGATGATTTCCAAAAGAAGATTTTAGACATTTATTATGAAAATTTTAATACTGAATATTCCTATGAAAAATTTCCGTTTTTTGAAGCAATATCTTTGTTAGGTACTAAAATAACAATAGATAATAAGGAAGATACTGATAATGACTGATGAACAGTAATCGATATAGTAATAGAAATTAGTAGGAAATGCTAAATACCCATACGAATCTATTATTGTGAGAGCTAGAAAAATAATTGGTATAAGTGATTATAAAATATTAATGAAAACATGTATTCACAGGCTGAATTAGAAGCAAAAACCATATTAACAAGTAATATAGAATATTTTTAAAAAGAAAACTCACACGAGAGTGTGAGTAAATATTAAATGGAGCAGGTGGCGTAGATATTTACAACCACTGTTAGCGAGTAAATTGGTATAAAGAGAGTGTAAAATAAAGTGTGTAAGTTAAAAAAACGACACACTTTTTATAATGTGGTAAAATATAAGAAAGACGA
>CANQAO010000068.1 GCA_947589375.1 uncultured Bacilli bacterium
AAATTTAATCTATGAAATAAGAGGCAATCAAGTAATGTTAGATAGTGATTTAGCTCATCTTTATGGATGTAAAAATGGAACCAAAGAAATCAATCAAGCCGTAAAAAATAATATGGCTAAATTTCCTGCAAGATTTTCATGGCGCCTTACTACAGAGGAAACTAATTTTTTGGTCAAAAATTTTGACCAAAAAAGAGAAACACGTGGTGGTAAATATAAAAATCCTAGAGTTTTTACAGAGCAAGGAGTAGCCATGTTAGCTATAGTATTAAAATCTAAAGCCGCGGCTAAAGTAAGTATTGCTATCATGGATGCTTTTGTTCAAATGCGTCATTTTATAATGGATAATAAAGATATATTTAATAGATTAACAAAAGTTGAATATGAAGTTTTAAACTTAAATGACCGGTTTATTATTTTAGATGATAAAGAGTTATATCACATAGGTGCGTCATTAAAAGACTTAGGCAAAAAATGCTTTGCCATTAGTAAAATGGAAGAAGAATATATTATGGTAATTAAAGATAAATTTGCTACAAAAAAACATCTAAATATAGATGTTTAGTCAGCAATCATTTTGCGTAAAGCTCTAATTTCTCTTGCAGTCATTCTTACTTTTTTACCATTAATATTGATTGTTTGTAAATTAAGTTTAAATGCATGAGGAGTTGCATTTAAGGCATGCGAACGACGATTACCATGTAAATTTTTTCTTTTTGTAACTTTCTTTGCCATAATATACCTCCTTAAAGTTTTTTTCTTTGCTTATTAACTTTACCACAAAATACGCTTTAAGTCAAATTTTTCCTTTAAAATTATATGAAAAATTTTCGAAAATATTTCCAAACAATCTAATTTATAGTAAAATGGTAATAAGGATGGTGAAAAATATGAGCTATGTTCCACTTAACTTAAAAACTGGTAATTCTTTACTTTCAAGCATGATTCAAATACCTTTACTTATAAAAGCGGCTAAAGAACATAGCTTAAAGAGTTTAAGTATCGCTGATAATAATATGTATGGGGTTATTGATTTTTATCAAGCCTGCACGTCTAATGACATTAAACCAGTAATTGGTTTAGAGGTAAATGTTAATGATTTAGTGTTAGTATTATATGCCCAAAATTATCAAGGATATAAAAATTTAATTAAACTTTCAACCATTTCGTCAGAGCGCAAAATCACTTTAGATGATTTAGCGAAGTATAGTTTAGATACTCTTTGTGTGATGCCCTATGAAAGCCAAGAAATTTATCATGATTTAAAAAAAATATTTCAATATTTATTTATCGGTTATAAAAACGATAGTCAAAAAAATAAAATTAAAAGTTCTAATAAAGTTTATTTTAATAAAATTTTGTGCCTATACAAAGAAGATGAAGTTTACTTAAAGTATTTATATGCCATTCGTGATGGCAAACTAGCTAGAGAAGTGATCATGGAAGATGAAAATGTCAGCTTGCTGCCTTTAAAAAATGAAACTGAGGTAGCTAACCAGCAAATCAACGATTTATGTAATTTAGAAATTCCCTTCCATCAAGATTTAATGCCCATATATAAAGAAGCTAATGATAGTTTTGATTATTTAAAAAAAGAATGTATTAAAGGTCTTAAGCGTATTTTTGGAGCTTCAGCGCCTAAAAAATATGCTGTAAGATTAAAATACGAATTAGAAGTTATTAAAAAAATGGGCTTTTGTGATTATTTTTTAATTGTCGCGGATTATATTAAATTTGCCAAAAACCAAGGTATTTTAGTAGGTCCTGGAAGAGGAAGTGCCGCTGGTTCATTAGTAGCGTATTTATTAAACATCACCACTATTGATCCGCTTAAATACAATTTATTATTTGAAAGATTTTTAAATGAAGAGCGTATTAGTATGCCCGATATCGATGTGGATTTTGAAGATGTGAGGCGCGATGAAGTATCGGCTTATTGTGTTCAAAAATACGGCGTTAAAAAAGTCGCACCAATTATTACTTTTGGCACTTTGGGGGCTAGACAAGCCGTTAAAGATGTGGGCCGCGTTTTAGAAATTGATCCTAAAAAATTAGATGCTTTAAGTAAAAACATGGATCCCCGTAAAAGCTTACTTGAAAATGCGAAACTACTTAGCGTTAGAGATTTAATTCATTTTAATGATGATTTAAAAAGGGTATATCAAATTGCTTTAAAATTCGAAGGTTTAAAACGCCATAGTTCGATTCATGCTGCGGGTATTGTCATGTCGAAATATGATTTAGATGAAGTTATTCCGTTAGATCATAGTCATAGTGATTTTTATACCACCGGTTACGATATGACTTATTTAGAAGAAATTGGCCTCTTGAAAATGGATTTTTTAGGTCTTAAAAATTTAACATTAATTCATAATATTTTAGATGAAATTGATGATTTAGAATTTGATACGATTCCTTTAGATGATCCTTTGACCTTAAATTTATTTAATAAGGCTAATACGATTGGTGTTTTTCAGTTTGAATCTGAAGGCATGATTAATTTTTTAAGAAAATTTAAACCGACAACTTTTGAAGATATCTGTGCGGCTCTAGCCTTATTTAGACCAGGACCAATGGGGAATATTGATTCTTATATTAGACGAAAACAAGGTAAAGAAAAAATCGATTATATCGATCCTTCTTTAGAAGAAATATTAAAACCAACTTATGGAATTATTATTTATCAAGAACAAATTATGCAGATAGTTAGTGTTATGGCAGGCTATAGTTATGCTGAAGCCGATATTTTAAGAAAAGCCATGAGTAAGAAAAAAGAAAAGGTTTTAAAAGAAGGTAAAGAAAAATTTATTCGTCAAAGTGTAAAAAGAGGTTATGATGAAAAAATAGCCACTAAAGTTTATGATTTAATTTTAAAATTTGCTTCTTATGGCTTTAATAAATCACATTCCGTGGCTTATGGCGTTATTTCTTATCGTATGGCTTATTTAAAAGCCCATTATCCTAAATTATTTATGAAACATTTGCTTTCTTTAGCTATCAATAGTGAGACTAAAACTAAAGAATATATGTATGAATGTAAATTAAATAAGATTAACATCATTTCGCCTTCGATTAATGAAAGTACGGATAACTATTATATTACTGAAAAAGGGATTGTTTTTCCTCTTACCAATATCAAAAATGTAGGATCTATAGCCGTTAAAACGATTTTAGAAAAAAGGGCTCAGGGACCATTTAAAGATATTTTTGATTTTGTCAAAAGATGTTACGGAAAAGCCGTCAACACTAAAACTCTAGAACAGCTTATTAAAGCGGGGACGTTTGATAACTTAGGTTTTAATCGTCAAACCCTTATTAGTAATTTAGAAGTAATTACCAATTACGCTGAAATAGGGGATCTTTTAGAAGATTCAATGTTAAAACCGGAACTCGAAATTAAAAAGGAATATGCCCCAAACGAAATTATGGCCCAGGAACTTGAAGTCTTTGGCTTTTATTTAAGTAATCATCCCATCACGGAATATAAATTGCAAAATAAAAGCGCTATTGATTTAAGACATTTAAATTCTTATTTTGATAGAATTGTGGAAATAGTTATTTATGTTGAAAAAACAAAAGTTATCGATACGAAGAAAAAAGAAAAAATGATGTTTATTACTGGTAGTGATGAACTATCAAAAGTGGATGTGGTGTTATTTCCAAAAGTCTATAATCGTTATTATGATATTAAAATGGGGGATACTATCAATGTTATTGGTAAAGTTGAGAAAAGATTTGACCAAATGCAGGTCGTGGCTAATACAATAAAAAAATTATCATAAAAATGTATCTTTTAAAACCAAAACATGGTATTATATATAATAAGAGGTGAAAGAATGAAAGGGGAAAAAACTAGAATTGTAATTATTTATGTGTTGATATTGTTAATTATTGCTTTGGTAGGAGCTTTAATTTATGTCATGATGAGTAGTCAAAAATCGCAAAATAAAATTACTGATAAACCGCAAGAAGAAAGTAATGAGATTTCTGAAAAGTGCATTTTCGATATAACGGCTGCTGATTATGCCAAAATTATCGGTGGTGATAATAGTGCCATATGTGGGGCGCTTAATCAGTTTAATATTACCGATATTGCTTTAAATGGACAACCTTTAGGTGTAAAAATTATTTATAATAATGGGGTCATTAATGAAAGTGATAAAGACACAGGAATTTATATTAATGATAATTTAGCTATCAAACATGCGTCTACTAATTATATTAATAATTTAGGGGTTTTTGATAATAAATTATTTGTTTATGCTCATAATGCGAATGAAGCTAATGTTATGGCCTATAATAGTATGGGTGACAAAGTTTATGATCTTGGACAAACTTTAGCGGTAACTAAAATTACCGATCAAATATTAGCTGATTTAGCGAAAACTAATGAGGGCTTAAAAGTAATTGTCGATACGACTAATATTGATAAAAACAATGTTCAATTTGCGGCTAATGAATTTACTTTTGCTACGAATTCTGGCTTAGAATGTCAAACTGGTATGTATAGTGGTTCTATTTATAAAGTTACTTTTACAGGTGAAGAGTTTGCAGCTCCACAATTTGTGAATTTTGTTAGCTGTCCCGTGACTCAGTAAAATATTATATTAAAAAGGCTGTTTCATAAATATGTGATAGAATGCACTTCCGAAAGGGAGTGTTTTTCTATGGCTTCACAGGGTCAAAAAGTTAATAAATGTGACGAAGCAACTAAAGGAGAAGTATTAAGCAAATATTTAGCTGGCATATCAAGTTGGTATCTAGAAAGAGAATATGGTATTCCTTATAAAACTATACAAAACTGGGGAAGAAAATACGGCATCCAGAGTTATATCCGGGACATAGAATGAACCGTGGACGTCTTAAAGAATCAGAATTGACACTAATCAGTGTGGTTCCTTGCGGGCCCTGCTAATAAGGGTACAAGCTCCGCTGCTTGCGGCGGAGAATTTGCCAAAAGAAGATTACAAAGAAAGATATGAAATATTAGAAAATACCATGCCTTCCTCAAGGCACAATGAGAGAAAAAATAACTTTTATTAATCTATATAGAAATAAGGAAGATTCTGATTATTATGATTATTTAGTAATTAGAGAAATCTTTGATGATTCTAAAAGCACATATGGTTATCGTAGAATTGTGGAAGGCTAATTTACGCATAAGAAAATTTGTAAAATCAAATATTACAATTAAACGCGATGATACAGAAAGAACTATAATTATATCTCGGCGTTTATTCTGAGAACAAACTTCTTTATATGATGAACTTACTAAATAAGAGGGGATGATGGTACATAGTGGTATTGAAGTAACAACTGATACTATTCTGAAGGAGTTGCCGAAATGGAATCATGGGCCATTCAAAGTGTTGGCGGTAAAACTATAAATTTTCCTTCAACCATTACAACAGTACATAATTATGTATTTGGAAGCAATTGTACAGGTACAATTCTTAATATTGATAGAGCTGAAAATACAATTCCTGGTGCCCCATGGGGTTGTGCAGGTCTTACAATAAATTGGAATGGTACGAAATAATTTTTTAATTAAGTTAAAACAGAAGATAATTTTTAGTTTATCTTCTGTTTTATACATTATTTTCATATAATAGGAAAGTCATACAAGATTTCCAAAGAAAAATTAACAAAAAGTTAAATAAAATTATTGATTATAACCCAAACATTTGTTATAATTGAAGTAACAAAGGTAGGGGGATGATAAAAATAAATAAAAACTAGAGAAATTATATTGATAAAAAA
>CANQAO010000069.1 GCA_947589375.1 uncultured Bacilli bacterium
ATAGATGCGGCACTTTAGTATTCTCCCCTATTTGGGCATTTTTGATTTCGGTAAAGCTACCTATTTTCACATTATCCGCTAAAACGCATTTTTCTCTAATATAAGCATTCGGACCAATATTGCAATTTTCCCCAATTTTAACACCACTTTTAATGGTGGTATTTGGATGAATAATGGTATCAGTGCCAATTTCGACATCGTCATATATATAGGTATTATCCGCGTCTTCGATAATAACTCCATTTTGCATATGCATGTTATTAATGCGTCTTTTTAATATATTAGTTAAATATTCTAACTGCTGTTTATCATTAACACCTAAAATTTCCGTATTATCATCCACAGTAACCGCACCGATTTTTAAACCTTTATCATGCATAATTTTAATAACTGAAGTTAAATAATATTCATGTTGATTATTATTGGGGGTAATTTCAGTTAAGGCTTCTAAAAGCTTTTGAATATCAAACACATAAATACCAGAATTTATTTCTTGAATATTCTTTTCCCTTTCACTAGCGTCTTTTTCTTCGATAATATCTTCTACATAGCCATTATTATCTCGCACAATACGGCCATAGCCATAAGGATTATCATAAATAGCTGTAAGTATTGTGGCGTCATTTGTACTTTCATTTAATAGCGTTAAAATAGTTTCGCTTCTTAATAAAGGAACATCACCAGATAAAATAATAACTTTGCCTTCTTTATTTTGTAAATACTCTTTAGCCTGCATCACGGCATGACCAGTACCTAACATTTCTTCTTGATAAGCATATTTTACGCGGTCTTTTAAAACAGCGATAACTTCTTCTTTTTTATGACCGACAATTGCAATGATATCATCGATATTAGCTTTTTCGGCCGTATCCACTACTCTCTCAATTAAAGTTTTGCCATATATTTCATGAACTAATTTTGATTTATGAGATTTCATACGGGTACCTTTACCAGCCGCTAAAATTAATGCCATGGTTCTCATCTAATCACTTCCTTAGCTATTATAGATATAGTTTACAGCTCCTTTATTTTTTTATGGTAAATAAACACCTCTTATATATATAAATGGTTTTCTATATAGTTCTACTTCCGAATATACTTTTTTAGTTCCAGGCTGCGCTCGATATTTAGCTCTATAAATACATTTTTGATAAAAGACTGGTCCTACACCATATTCATTTTGAGTTTTTTTCAATATAGAAGCAAGTTCTTTTTCTAATTTTTTATAAGCAAAAGACGAAGGAATTTTATATTGCCGTCTATATTTAAGCACAAAACTCGCGAGTAAAAATTCAAAATGATCAGATAACTCACGAAATTGTTCATCTTGTTCACGTAATAACAGAGCTTTTTCAAGTTTTAGCTTTTCTTTTTCACATGCCTTTTCAGCCCGCTTTTTGGCGGCTATATAACCATAGTTTGGTTCAACATAATCTTCAAGATCATCAACTGGACCTACACGTCCAGCATTTTGAATTGATACACAAGCTGAGCGCAAATGCTCAGGTATTTCATCTGAATATCGCATATCTGCCATAAGCTCATTCCTTTCTATACCCCATATTATATAATATTTTTATTTTATTAGCAGTCTTAACCTATTTCTTCTAGTTTAACACTAACTAGTTTACTAACTCCAGATTCTTGCATGGTAATGCCATATAAGACATCAGCATATTCCATGGTTTTCTTTTTATGAGTAATTAAAATAAATTGTGATTTATCTTTAAGATTTTTAACATACTGTCCAAAGGTATCAACATTAACCTCATCTAAAGCGGCTTCGACCTCATCTAAAATACAGAATGGTGCGGGTCTTGATTTGATAATGGCAAATAGTAAGCTAATAGCCGTTAAAGTCTTTTCGCCACCAGATAAAAGAGAAATACTGGTAAGTTTCTTTCCAGGTGGACTAGCTACTATCTCAATACCTGTTTCCAATAAATTATTAGGATCTGTAAGTTTTAAACTAGCTTTACCACCTTTAAATAATTCTCTAAAAGTCGCTTCAAAATTATCATTAATGGTTTTAAATGCGGTATTAAATTCTTTGACCATCACTTTATCCATTTCCTCGATAATTTCTAGTAAAGTATTTTCCGCTTTATTTAAATCAGTTACTTGATTTAATAAAAATTCATATCTAGTACTTACCCTATCATATTCGTCAGGAGCGGCTAAATTGACAATACCGATTTCTTTAATTTTACGTCTTAAAGAATTAACCGTTGTTTTAGCAATATTATATTCGATATCTAATTTATAGTTTTCTAAAGCCTTTTCATAAGTCATACTATAACTTTCACTTAACATATTAAGTAAGTTATCTAATTTAACATCTAAGCGGTTAACACTAATTTCTAAATTTTTAAGTTCTTCGGTTTTTTGTGAATAAGCACTATTTTCTTTTTTAACTGAAATTTCATAATCTTCTAATGCTTCGGCTAAATCATTTTTCTCTTTAGTAAGCCTTTCTAATTCTTTCGTCATTGCTTCTTTTTGACGAACTGCTTCATAGTACTGACTAATGATTTCTTCTTCTTCTTTAGATAAAGCGCCTTCGATAATATTGGTGGTGCCTTCGATATCTAATTTTATCTTTTCTAAATTATCTTTAAGCACTCTAATTTGATTAGTTTTGGCCTTAATGCTTTCATCAGTAAGTAATTTATCTTTATCTAATAAATATTTTTTATCTTCTATTGATTTTAAATTATAGTCAATTTCATTGATTTTATTTTCATGTTCTTTAATATTATCTAGATTTTTCTCTAAGTCTTTTAAAGTTACTTCTAAATCATATTTATCACTAATTACATTACGATTTTTGATTTGTTTGCCGCCAGTCATCGAACCGCCAACATGAATAACATTACCATCAATGGTGACAATACGATAGCGATAATTAATTTTTTTACTGAGTTTAATGGCATCCGTAATATTTTCAGTGACGATAATATTACCGAGCTGATTTAAAATAATATTCGCATATTTATCTTCATATTTCACTAAGTCGCTGGCTATTTTACTAAAATATGGTTCACTTTTCATAATATCTAAAGTTTCACTATCAATTTGTTTTGGTTTAATGATATTAAGTGGGAAAAAGGTTGCGCGTCCAATTTCTTTAATCGAATTAATCGCTTCTTTCGCTAAAGTTTCGTTATCGACAATGATATTATTGGTACTAAAACCTAAAGCCACCGAAATAGCTAAAGTATATTTAGAATCAGTTTCAATTAAATTACCTAAAACATTATGAATTCCTTTTAATTTAGGATTATTTAAAACACTTTTAACGGCAGTTGGTAATAAGCCCCCATTTTCGATACTATCTTTTAAATTTTCCGCCTTAATTTCTAAATTGTTTTTTTGTCTTAAAAGATTAGTAAGGGTATTTTCTAAAGTTTGTTTTTCCTCTTTAACTTTCGTAATATCTTTATTTAAGTTATTTATTTTTTCTTCTAAATTGGTGCCTTCTTTATTAATATTTATAATATCCGTTTCTAAAGCAGTAATTTCATTTTTCGTAAGTTCTTCTTTTTCTTTAAGTTCCACTACCATATTATGGAGTTTAGTATCTTCAACTTCATATTTTTTGCGTTCGGTAATAATATCTTTACGACTATTTAATTTCTCTGCTTGGGTGGAATATTCTAAAATTTTATTTTGAGCTTCTTTAATTTTTTCGTAATTTTTATTAATGTCATTTTTATATTTTTCAATTTTGGCTTCACTTTTATTAGAAGAAACCCCTAATTTTAAAAGCTCATTATTCAAAGCATCAATCCGCGCTTTTTCTTCTTGATACTGACGATTAAATTTAGTAATATCTTCGGTAATTAAAGCGATTTCAACTTTTTCTAATTGTTCTTTCGCTTCATTATATTCTAACGCTTTTTCTTTAGCTTCTTTTAAGGGTTCAATTTGGGGTTCTAGTTCATTAATGATGTCGTTTACTCTAGCTAAATTATTATGCGTTTTATCTAATTTACGAATAGCCTCTTCTTTTCTTCTTTTGTATTTTAAAACACCCGCCGCTTCTTCAAAAATTACTCGGCGATCAGTAGGTTTACTACTGATAACTTCGTCAATTTTACCTTGAGAAATGATGTTAAAGCTTTCTTTAGCAATACCACTATCTAAAAGCAAATTCGTGATATCTTTTAAACGCACACGTTCATTGTTTAAAAAATATTCATTGGTGCCATCTTTATATACGCGTCTTCTAATTGCGACTTCGTCATATTCTAAAGGTAAATATTTATCAGTATTATCAAATACTAACGTCACCGAAGCGGTGTTCATCGGATTACGGCTTTTACTACCAGAAAAAATGACGTCGGTCATGTTGCCTTCCCCACGTAGTGATTTAACTGATTGTTCACCTAAGACCCATCTAACAGCATCGACAACATTACTTTTACCTGAACCATTAGGTCCGACAATACCTGTAATACCATTCGTAAGCTCGATATCCGTTTTATCGGCAAATGATTTAAATCCTTGAGATTTTATTTCTTTTAAGTACATATTATCACCTTTTACACTAATTTTAATTATAACAAAATTCGACATAAAAAACAATTCTTCGGAATTGTTTTTTAAGATAATATATATTTTTTCACTTTCTAAAATAATGGCGCGAATAATCTTAAAATAGCTTGCCATAAGGATTTGAAAAAACCACTTTTGACATCTTTATCATTTAACTTTTGACATGCCTTAAAGGTCATATCAAAGTCATTGAATATGGCTTTTATTTCCTTGACATTTTCCATATAAATACCATTTTCAAAATGGAGATATAAACTTCGATAATCCATATTTATGGTACCGACTACAGCTCTAATATCATCGGATAAGAAAACCTTTGAATGGACAAAACCATCGGTGAATTTATAAATTTGAACCCCGTTATCGTGTAAGACTTTAAAAAATGAAGCGGTCTGTGTATAAACAATTTTTTTATCGGGAATGCCCGGAACTATAATTCTTACATCGACGCCTCTTTTAGCGGCCCTACAAAGAGCATTTACCATATCGGTATCGATGATCAAATATGGCGTCATAATATATAAATACTTTTTGGCACTATTAATCATATTAATATAAACATCTTCGCCGATTAGATCTTTATGTAAGGGCGCTACCCCATAAGGAATTACATAACCATGGTTTTTTTCTATTTCTTTAAAATCATATTTAAATTTACTAATATCTTTATCTTCATGTGTATTAGCATTCCAGAGGGTTAAAAACATGACAGTTAAATTCCAAATAGCATCGCCGACAATTTTAATGCCGTTATCTTTCCAGATGCCTAGTTTACTATTTACATTGATATATTCATCACTTAAGTTAACGCCACCTGAAAAAGCGACTTTTCCATCGATAATGGTCATTTTACGATGATCACGATTATTCATAAATATGCCTCTAAAAGGACTTAACTTATTAAAAGGAATGCATTTAATCCCATATGCAGCTAACTGTTTGGGATAACTAGTAGAAAGCATCGTTAAACTACCCATATCATCATATAAAATTCTCACGTCGACTCCATTAGCAGCTTTTTCTTTTAAAATTTCTAAAATACCATTCCACATTTTACCTTC
>CANQAO010000070.1 GCA_947589375.1 uncultured Bacilli bacterium
AAGACATTAAAAACGTAACTGGTATTGGAGATGCCCTCTTTGAAAAAATCAAAGACAATATCACTATATAAATGGTTAACAATAATTTTATTATTCTTAGCTTTTAGTCATGTCTATTTAAACTATAATAAAATTCCGAGAAGTCATTATCATGGCGATAAAGTAATTACTGGTAAAGTTATCAAATGTGTAGCTAAAGATGATTATTATCAAATCACTATTTTAGGTAAGGAAAAAGTTTTAGTTAATTATAATCAAAATTTTACTTGTAAATTAGGTATCAAAGTGCGGGCTTATGGGAAACTGCAAACGCCTAGTTCCAATACGATTTTTCACTTGTTTAATTATCAAAGGTATTTATTAAGTGAAAAAATCATCTATACCTTTAATGCTGATAAAATTAAAGTTATCACTAATAAGGTAAATTATTTATACGCTTTCAAAAATAAGTTAAAATCCTATATTAATACCTATAAAACCAAAGATTATTTAAATGCTTTCATTTTAGGTGATAGTAAAAATATCGATGAAGAAGTTATGAATAGTTATCAAATAAATGGTCTTAGTCATCTTTTAGCAGTTTCGGGGATGCATATTACCATTTTAGCGACCATTATCTTATTTATTTTAAATAAAATAAGTAAAAAAGAAAAACGTAATTATTTTATCTTAATTTTATGTTTGATTTTTTATATGTTTTTAACGAGTTTTACGCCATCGGTGGTAAGAGCTGGTTTAATGTTTATTATTTTAACTATTAAAAAAGTGTTTAATTTAAAAATATCATCTTTGTGGATTTTCTTTGATATTTTAGCGGGTTATCTTTTATATAATCCCTATATGATTTATCATTTAGGCTTTGTCTATTCATTTACGATTACTTTTTATTTAATCCTCTTTAACCAGTTAATCATGAGGAGTAAAGGTTATTTTAAAAAGACCCTTATGATTTCCTTTATCGCTTTTTTTGCCAGTACGCCGATTACGATTAATAATTTTTTTAGTATCAATTTACTTTCCATTTTATTAAATTCTATTTTTGTCCCCTTAGTGTCTTTAGTGATTTATCCCATTTCTTTATTAACACTGCTATTTAAACCATTAGATATTTTCTTACAAAGGCTTTTATTACTGATGGAAAATTTATCACTGATGTTTAGTCATTTAAATACTAGTATTATATTAAAACATATGAATTTATTAGTTTTTATTAGTTATTACTTATTAATCACTTATGCTTTATTTAAACTTTTAAAAAAACAAAAACGTGGCTTAATTCTTTTACTAATTACCTTATTTATCCATACGAATATTAATTATTTTGATGATACTTCATCTATGACTATGATCGATGTCGGTCAAGGCGATAGTCTACTTTTAAAATTAGACCATAACCGCGGCAATATTTTAATTGATACTGGTGGCCGGCCCGCTTTTGATGGGAAAAAGCCTTATGATTTAGCTACTAATAAAATTATTCCATATTTAAAAAGTGAAGGCATTAAAAAATTAGATTATTTAATCCTGACGCATGGTGATTTTGATCATGCAGGTATGAGCCTTAATTTGCTTAAAAATTTTAAAATTGATAAAGTTTTATTTAATAGTCATAATGATAATCAATTAGAAAAAAGCATTATCAAGTACTTAAAAAATCATCATCAAAATTATGCCCATATTAAAAATAAGCAAGTAAAAGTAGGGGACATTTACTTAAACTTTTTAAATGACCAAAAGAAAACTAATGAAAATGAAAATAGTTTAGTTATTTATACGAATATAAAAAATAATAGTTTATTATTAATGGGTGATGCTGGCGAGAAAAGGGAAAAATATCTTTTAAATAAATATAAACTACCCAAAATCGATATCTTAAAAGTTGGGCATCATGGGAGTAATACCGCTTCAAGTACTGCTTTTATTAATAAAATTAAGCCTAAATATGCTTTAATATCGGTAGGTAAAAATAATGTTTATGGTCATCCGCATCAAAAAACCTTGAAAACACTTAAAGCATCGAAAATTTTAAGAACTGATTTATATGGCAGCATTAAAATTGAAATGCATAAGCAAAAGCGAAAAATAAAAGTGTGTCACTAATGTTACTTAGGTTCGGTATAATTGCTTATACAAAAAATTAAACCTTGAATATATTAATAATGGAAAAAAATTTTAAAAGAATATAATTAGCTAAAAATAACATAATAAAAATAGGTGGTTATCAAAACCATTTATTTTCGCCCGCTAATGCGTTAGCGTTTTATATAGATGCCCCTTTTTTAAAGGGGTTTTTATTTATCAAAAAAATTTTTTTCATTTTTTTACGGAAAAAAGAAGGAATTTGCCCTTCTTACAGGGTATATTAAAGTAAGGAGGTAAAAGATGTTTAAAAAATATCCCTTTGTTAAACAGACGAGTCTTAAAGACTGCGGAGCTGCTTGTGTGATGATGATTGTAAAGTATTATCATGGCAGCATCAGCTATATTAGATTAAATGAAATGCTCAAAATAACTAGAAAGGGCATTACTGCTTATCATATTGTCGAAACTTTAAAAACCTTAGGTTTTAAAGCATATGGCATGAAATCTTCATTTCTAAAGCCCACGAAAATACCTTTTATTGCAAATTTAATTATTTCTAATTCCTACAAACATTACGTAGTGGTCTATGAAGTGACGAAATCATTTGTTTTAATTGCTGATCCCGCTAAAGGTTTAATGAAAATAAGCCACGATAAATTTTATAAAATGTGGACAGGCGTTAATCTTTTAATGTATCCAGTAAGGCCAATCGCCAAACTAGAAGATAATAGTTATCTTAAAATATTAAAACAATTACTTACCCCTAATTTAAAGAAAATTTTGGTTGTTGGTTTATTATCTTTCTTACTAACGCTTTGTGGCATTATCGGATCATTTTTCTTTCAAAGTTTGATTGATAACCTAAATAATCCGAATAATTTAAAATTGGTGGTTCTTATTTTCGCATTATTAAGTTTAATTAAAATTGGTACGAGTTTTGTGCGCAATCATTTATTAATAAAACTTACTAATATTATTGACCAGGATTTAACAAAAAATACTTTTAAACAAATCATCTTACTTCCTTATCTTTACTACCATAATCATACAACTGGTGAAATTGTCAATAAAACGGCTGATTTACAAATGATAAGAGATGTTATCAGTAAAGTTTTATTGACCTTATTTATCGATGTCCCACTGATGGTCTTTTCGGGAATTTTGCTTTTAGTAATTAATAAAACCTTGTTTACTTTAACTATCTTGTTAGTCGTAAGTTATCTTATAATTTTTATAGCTTTTAAAAAACGATTATCAACAGCTGTTAATAATACTTTAGAAGCCAAAAGTGAAATTTATGGAGATTTGACTGAAGCCATTGAAGGTTTTGAAACGATTAAAGGCTTAAGTATCGAAAACACTTTTCATCAAAATTTAAGTACTAAATACGATACTTTATTAAGTCAAAAATATCATTTAGATCAAACCGTTAACTATCAGCTTTTATGCAAAGACATTATCAGTAATATCGGTCTTATTATCATCTTAGTAGCCGGCATTTATTTAATAAAACTAAAAATAATTACGCTTGGGCTTTTTATTACATACACTATTTTACTGAATTTGTTTTTAGAGCCGGTGCGCAACATCATCGATTTAGATTTAGACATGAAAGAAATGAAAAATATCATTAGACGGGTTTTCGATTTATATGAAGTGGGGACTATGCAAACCAAAGATAATATTGATAATATCGAACTACAAAATGTTAACTTTACCTTTGATGATCAAAAATATGTCTTAAAAAATATTAATCTAAAAATTTCCAAAGGCGAAAAGATCTTAGTTAGTGGTCAAAGTGGGAGTGGTAAAAGTACACTATTTAAATTAATTAAAGGCTATTATCCATTATATGAAGGTAAAATTCTAATAAATGGTAAGCCTCTAAAGGGATTATATAGTAAAATTCATTATTTGCCCCAAAAACCCAAAATTTTTACGGCCACCATCGATAAAAATTTAACTTTAAAAGGTAGTAAAAATCTAGAGAGGATAAAAAGAATATGCCGGCTAGGGGACATTATAAAAGAACATGATCTAGGTTATTATACTTTACTAGAAGAAGATGGCTTTAATATTTCGGGTGGTCAAAAGCAGCGTATTGCCCTAGCTAGAGCTTTACAAGGTTATAGCGTCTTAATCATCGATGAAGGGTTAAATGCTTTAGATATTAATATGGAGCGGCAGATCATCAAGAATTTATTTAAGAATTATCCTAATAAAACCATTATTGTTATTTCTCATCGTTTAGATAATTTAGATTTATTTGAAAGGTTCATTAAACTAGATAAAGGTAAAATAATCTTAGATGAAAAAAGAAACACGAAAGGAGAATTTTATGAGTAAAAATGAACTACTCGCAGTAACAGGTGGGGGCATTAGTCTAAGCGCGTTAGCCGGGATTGGAGCAGCTATTACTTTTTTAATCGGAGTTATCGATGGGTATTTACGCCCAACGAAATGTGAATCGTGATCTCTAAACAAGAATTGTTAACGATTACTGGTGGTGATTTAACTTCCAGTATGTTAAACGCTATAGCGCGCGGATTATCAACCATTACCGATTTAGGCCGGGCTTTAGGTAGCGCGATCCGCCGTATGGTCAGCGGGAAAATCTGCCCCATCCCATAAAGATAGGAATTTCCTATCTTTTTGCTTGAAAAAAATGAAAAAGGGTGTTATAATTGTGAGTAGTGCAAGAAGGGAGGGATTTTTATGACCAAAGTAGTAGTACGCAATGGTAATGTGGAAGGTGCTTTAAGAAACTTAAAAATGGATAAAGATGGCTCCCGTGCAAGACTAAAAGAAAGAGAACAAGGCTATTTAAAACCTGGCGTTAAAAGAAGAAATGCAAAAAAAGAAGGCATTAAAAATACTCGTAGACGCGAAAAATTATCAAGAAGAAATGAAAGATAAGCAGGTCCCTGCTTATTTTTTCAAAAGGAGGATATATGAGAGAACAAATTTTAGAAGATTTAAAAATAGCGATGAAAAACCAAGACAAAGAAACTTTAGCCGTAATTAGAATGGTTAAAGGGGCGATGCAAATGGAAGAATTGAACTTAAAACACGAACTATCTGATGATGAAGTTATTGGAGTTATTGCTAAACAAATTAAAACAAGAAAAGAATCGATAGTAGAATTTGAAAAAGGTAACAGGGAAGATTTAATTCAAAAAACACAGAAAGAAATCGATATTTTAGAAAAATATTTACCTGAGCAATTATCAGAATCCGAAGTTTTAGGTATTATTAGTGCCGCTTTCGACGAAGTAAAACCAGAAAGTATGCGTGATATGGGTAAACTCATGAGTGTAATTACACCAAAAGTTAAGGGTCGCTATGACATGAGCGCAATTAGTAAAATGATTAGAGAAAAATTAAATTAACGAAGAAAATGTCTAATTTTTGAAAAATATCTTATTTTAGTTGCATTTTCTCACATTTTAATGTATATTATTAATGTACTTATTTCGTGGATT
>CANQAO010000071.1 GCA_947589375.1 uncultured Bacilli bacterium
TCACCTGTAAATTATAGGTTACAATCCTCTAATTAGAAACTATTTATAAACTGTCCAACTTTTGGG
Source organism: uncultured Bacilli bacterium (assembly GCA_947589375.1). Taxonomy (GTDB): domain Bacteria; phylum Bacillota_I; class Bacilli_A; order RF39; family UBA660; genus Coprosoma. The sequence continues at coordinate 67 of CANQAO010000071.1, forward strand.
GTTCAGTTCAAGCTATATGTTTTTCAAAATCGATAAAGAAAGTTTTGTACCATACTAGAAAGACATAAACATTCCATATTTTACGGCAGTTGTTTTTCTTTCCTTTATAATGATCATCTAACATTTTATTTAATAGTTTAACATTGAAAAATTCATGGGCAAATTCAGCATTAAATATTTCCTTAGCTTGATGATAATATTTTTCTTCTCTAAACCATTTAATAATTGGAACTGGGAAGCCTTTTTTTGGTCTTTTATACCACGCTTCAGGAATTCTTTTTGATGCCGCTTTTCTTAAAATGTATTTAGTGGTATCATGAGATAGTTTATAATCTGTAGGGATGGTACTAGCTAAAGCAAAGACTTCTTTGTCTAAAATAGGGACTCTAAGTTCTAAAGAATTAGCCATACTCATTTTATCAGCTTTTAGCAAAATATCGTTTGGAAGCCAGAAGTGCATATCTAAATATTGCATTTTAGTTAGATCATCTTTATCTTTAACTTCATCATAATAAGGCTTTGTAATATCCTGAAAAGTGACACTACTTTTATATTTATCGGTTAAGATCTTATTGGCATCTTTATTACCGAAAACAAAGGCGTTACCGACATAATAATCTTCAATTTTACTGCCTCCTTTAGTTAAAAAGTTTTTACCATGAAAATCAGGAAAGATAGATACTAAACCTTTAATCGCTTTTCTTAAAAATAAAGGCAGTTTACGATATTTAATTAATAAGTCATCTTCTTTATAAAAAGTATAGCCCCCAAATAATTCATCAGCCCCTTCACCCGATAAAACCACTTTTACATGTTTACTAGCTAAAGCTGATAAAAAGTAAAGGGGAACCGCTGATAAATTAGCTGTTGGTTCATCCGCATAGAATTGTACTTTATCGATAACGTTAAAGAAGTCATCAGAGTTTATTAGTTCATTTATGTTTTGAATATTTAAAATATCTGATAGTTCTTTGGCATAAGGCACCTCATTAAAGTTTTTATAATCAAAGCCAACAGAGAACGTTTTATCTGGTTTTAAATAAGAAACGACATAAGATGAATCAATTCCCCCTGAAAGATAGGCGCCAAGTGGCACATCACTAATCAAATGCGTGTCGATGGAAGCCGTTACTGTATCATCGATTTTTTTAACTAAAGCATCAAAATCTTGGGGCTGGCTATCGAAAACTATTTGGTAGTATTTTTGAGTTTGGACTTTATCTTGCTTCATATCATATTTTAAATAATGACCTGGTAATAGTTTGAATATTCCTTTAAAGAAAGTTTCTTCTAAGACTGAAGTTTGGAAAGTTAAATAAGGTTTTAAAGCATCTTTGTTGATTGCTTTTTTAAAATCAGGATTTAAAAGAAAACTTTTAATTTCTGAACCAAACATAAAAGTACCATTCATGTTACCATAGTAAAAAGGTTTTTGGCCAAAATGGTCACGGGCTCCAAAAAGAATTTTATTTTTCTTATCCCAAATGACAAAAGCAAACATTCCTCTTAATTTACTAACGATGTTTTCTTTATATTCTTCATAGCCATGGATAATAACTTCGGTATCGGCATTAGTTTTAAAGATATGACCTTTTTTAATTAAATCTTCTTTAATTGATTTAAAGTTATAAATCTCACCATTAAAAGTGATAACCAGGCTATCATCTTCATTAGTCATTGGCTGTCTACCACCCGCTAAATCGATAATTGATAACCTTCTAAATCCCATAGCGATATCGTCATCGATATAGTAATTTTCGTCATCGGGTCCGCGGTGGGCGATAGAATCAGTCATTTTTTTAATTGTTTTTCTTTTTTTATCTTTTTTATTTATATATCCACAAAAACCACACATAAGCTTGTCCTCCTTTAGTATTTCCAATAACCATTTTTGAAATCTTTATAATATCTAAAATGTTTTCTAATTAAAAACAAAAGACGTTTAAAAGGCATATCTTTTTTATAAACTAATGGATTAGTTACTTTACCTTGTTTATATAATGTTAATGCTTCTTTTTTAAAGCGTTCATTGACCACATATTTTTTAATAATTTTTTTAGGTACATAGGTAAGTAGAACCTCTTTATCAGCTAATACAAAATCTTTTTCTTTACCATAAACTAAATCATCAACTACTAACTTAACTAAATTATAGCCAGCTGCCGTAACATAATAACTACATCTACCTTGACGGGCGTTTATTTCTAAAATTTTATATTTACCATCACGTTTGTCGTATTTAATATCTAATTCGGCTAAACCTTTAAAATGGATTTTTTCCATAAAATCTTTAAATTGCATAATGACTTTTTTATCATAGCCATTAGTACTAAAGCCATTAATTAAACAAGCTGCATTGCCGACCATCTTAGAAGTGTGTTCTTGAAGGCCAATTTGGGCGAAAGCAAAAAGTTCACATTTACCTTTACTAGAACAATAAACAACACCATCAAATAAGGCACTATCATCACCAGGAATATATTCTTGAATAATTAATTTGCCTTTATAAGCACTTTTGCGAAAGCAGTCTAAAGTATAATTAACTTCTTCCATATTGTTTAATTTATATATTTTTTTCTTGCCTTCAAAGTCGATATGATTAAAATCGATGACATTAGTAGGTTTAATAATGATTGGAAAACCAAAATCTAATTTTAATTCATCATTTAAATCATAGACAATAGTTTTGGGCAAAAAACCATAATCTTTATATTTTTCATAAAACAAATCTTTCATCATTAAAGAATCTAAAAAATCTAAATCTACATAGTTAAAGACAATACGTTTATCTAGTTTGTTTTTATTTAAAACGAGATTACGGGCATAAGTTTCATTAGAACTAATGCAGACAATTTTGTTCGCTTTAATATTTTTAACGTAGTCATTAAGCGCGATAGGGAAAGTTTTACTATCCCATAACCTAGAATCATAAGTTGCTTCAATAATGCTTGAGTGATTGACAAAGCTCATCGATTTATTAGCTAATACTTTTACTTTTCGATTATATATTTCATGAGCACATCTAGCCATATAATAAGCATTGGCATCACTGCCGATAATAATTATTTCAAAATCCATATTATCAAATCCTTTTAATATTTTATTTCGGTATAGTTGTTTTTTTCTTTATATACTCTTGGAACCCGATTAGTAATTGCAGTAAGTAGTCCATAAGCATTAACGCCTAATTCATGAGCACGTTTACTAAGATTATCGTAAATAATTACTTCATCATGTAATTTGACGGAATCGTCAATTTTAATAGTGGCCATGTCCATGGCAATTTCACCGACAATAGGATATGCTTTACCATTGATATTAACAGTATGTCCTTCATTTTGTTTTAATAAACCATCCGCATAACCTATCGGCATAAGTCCAATTTTAATATCTTCATTAGCCACATATTTAGCTCCATAACCGATATATTCACCCTTTTTAACATTTTTAATACACATAATTTCTGAACGAAGAGTAAGGGCCGTTTTTAAATTTAGATCATTTGAAAGGCTTACTGGACTAATGTGATGTTTTTTAAGATAAAGATTTCTTTTAATTAATCTAAGCCCAGTTGGTTCGGCCATTTTTTGAGCGAAACCATAAAGGGCAATTCCAAGACGAATTCCATTCGCAAAATCTGGTTTCGGATGATTGACCAAAGTTAATGATCTTCCAAGATGAATGATAGGAATTTTCGCCAAATCAATTAAACTGGTAAGGTCTTTAAAATTTTGAAGGGCATCATCCCAATGTTTATCCCAAATGCCACTAGTGGCAAAATGAGTATAAATTCCTTCTAATTTCATATTACTAGTTTGTAGTGCATCAAATACTTTTTTAACTTCATTTTTATCTTTAAAACCTAAACGGTTCATACCACTATCAATTTTAATATGGGCTTTTAATTTTAAAGATGTATCTAATTCTTTGAAATACTCCATATCAGGAATAGTAATAGTGATATTATTTTCAGTACAAATATTTAAATATTCGTGATTAATAGGCTCTAAGCACAGAATTGGAATATCTTTGTTTCTTTTTCTAACGCTTAAGCATTCTTCTAAAGATGAAGCGGCTAAATAATTGATGCCTCCTTTAATTAAACTATTAACAATATAGTCTCCATGTCCATAACCATTGGCTTTAACTACGCCAAAATAATATTTATAAGGATATTTTTGGACGATATCTTTAACGTTATTTTCTAAAACATCTAAATCAATTAGGGCATAAGTTTTTCGATACATATAATCACCTTTTCTCTATAAATAATTATATAATATTTTATAAGGGAAAGCAAACGTTAAGTGAATGACAGACAAATGTAAATGAAAAAAATGTCAAATAAATCTGTACATTTTTTTCTGGTTGTGATATAATACATGTCAAGGTGATTGGAATTATGATCGAAACAATTAAGGAAACACTTAATTCAAATAATGCTATTACCGAGGAAGTTAAAGAGAACTTATTAGAACTTATTATCCTCTTTAATGATCAATTTAAAGATGTCGATTTGACTAATTTAAATGAGAGGCTTAAAACATTAAAGATAAAAAGGGAAAGCATGTTTTTGGTGAAGTTACCATGTAAATATAATCCATTTACAAATGAACTTTTAATCAATCTTGGACTATTTGAAGAATGTGATGCGAAACACTGGCTAATGCACTGTTTACTTGGAATAATTACCGCTAAAGATAATTACTATGGATTTGCTGGCTCAGAAAATACTTTAGTCGCGCTTAATGAGGGGTATACCGAAATTATTACGAATAATTTAGTAGGGGATGTCGATAATAATTTCTTTACTGATGAAATTATTATTACAAACTTAATAAGCAAGGCAATAGGACTTGATGTTTTATATAATGCTTATTTTAAAAATGATTCAAAAAGTGTAATAAGGGCAATGATTGAAGCGGAGGGTAAATAAAATGGAAAAAAGTATGGAACAAAAAATGGAACATGTACAAAGTGTCTTAGATGCTTGTAAGAGAAATTATATTAACAAAGATTTTTATTCTAGAAATGGTAGTTCTAAGGAAGCTTTTTCAGCTGTCGCAGGTTTTTCTTCAGTTACTGCTAGAGAAACTTTTAATTGGATTGGAGGGTATTGTTTAGCTGAAAATATTACTCCAGAAGATGCACAGGAAATAGTTAATATTGCTAATAATACAATAGTAGAGATTGAACACAATAAAATAATTGTTGATCCTTCGGCTGTGAAACAACCAAGTACGAAGCAAATAAAGTAGGGAAGCCTGCTTTTTTAATTTGACAAGGGTCTAACTCTGTGTTATCATGTATATAGATGAAGGAAACTTCATACAATAAAAAAGGAACATTCAATGTGTCTTTGTTGAGTGTTGCCGTTTTGTTATGGTATCACCTAATTCATAGTAAATTGTACCCTATAAAATGGACACGATAGGGATTTAAAATTTATTGATTAATGAATTGAAGAAGATGATTTCTG
>CANQAO010000072.1 GCA_947589375.1 uncultured Bacilli bacterium
TCTTTAGCTTTTCTAATGATATTTATAAGTAAACTATAGGCATCATAAATCTCACCATCAAAAAATATTTTTTCTTTAAATTCTCTAGGATGCATTTCATCTAATATTTGATTTATTTTCATGTCATGATTTAATAAGTCATATTCAACTTTAGTTAATCTATTAAACACATCTTTGTTATCCATTATAAAATGCCGCATTTGAACAAAGGCATCCATGATGGCAATACTTACTTTAGCCGCGGCTTTAGATTTTAATACTGTAGCTAACATGGCTACTCCTTGCTCTGTAAAAACTCTAGGATTTTTATATTTACCACCACGAGTTTCTCTTTTTTGGTCGAAATTTTCGACCAAAAAAATTTGGCTTTCTTTATCAGTTAATTTCCATGAAATTCTAGCCGGAAATTTTAGTGGATTATTTTTAACAGCTTCATTAATTCGCTTAGTTTCTACTTGATAAAGATTAGCTAAATCGCTATCAAGCATTACTTGTTTGCCCCTTATTTCATAGATTAAATTTTTTATTTCGATTTTTTCGTTTATAATTTCATTCATTATTATCCCTCATGCCTTTCTAGTATTGTCCCTATATATTCTTCTTCCATTTTATTAATGGCAAAGCATTTTTTGCCTAAGTCTTTTAATGACGCACCTATGTGATATAACTCTTTATCATCTAAAATAATAAACCGGTCATTTAAGTTTAAAACTTCATATTCAACTTTAGTTAATCTATTAAACATATCTTTATTATCGATTATAAAATGGCGCATTTGAACAAAAGCTCGCATTATCGCAACACTTACTTTAGTAGCTCTTTCAGTCTTTAAAACGCTTGATAACATAGCGACGCCTTGCTCTGTAAATACATAAGGTAGAGTTCTAGACATATTTCTAGATTTTGCGGTTCCAATTTGGAACCGCAATTTTTCATTTTCTTCTTTAGTTAGCTTAAAATAAAAATCTTTTGGAAACCTTTCAATATTTCTTTTAACAGCTTTATTAATGTCTTTTGTTCCATTTTTGCATCCATAAAGATAAGCTAAATCGCTATCAAGCATTACTTGTTTGCCCCTTATTTCATAGATTAAATTTTTTATTTCAATTTTTTCGTTTATAATTTCCTGCATAGAAAAACCTCCTTTATAGTAATATACCCTATAAGGAGGCCTAATTCCTTCTTTTTTCTTTAAAAAAATTCAAAAACCACAAATTTGTGGTTATTCTTTAAATTCAAAAACAAAATCCATAATACTAATTTCATCGCCTTCCTTAGCGCCTAAATTTCTAAGTTCATCATCGATGCCTAATTTTTTAAGTTTATTAGAAAATCTAAGCACGGCTTCATCAGTATCAAATCTACTCATTTTTAAAAGTTTTTCTACTTCTTTACCTCCAATTACCCACGTATCACTTTCTTTAGTAATCGTAAATGGTTTTTCTTTTTTAAATTTATAAATGACATGACTTTCAAATTTATCATCTTCATATAAATTAGTTTTAGCCGTGTGTTCTAATAAATCAGCTATTTTTATTAAAATAAGATCAATACCCTCACCAGTAAGCGCTGACATTTCATAAACCGGATATTTTACTTTTTGTTTAAATTCCGCTAATCTTTCTTTAGCCCCTGGCATATCCATTTTATTGGCAATAATAATTTGTGGTTTATTTAATAATTTATCACTAAATTCTTTAAGTTCATGATTAATAATTTCATAATTTTCATAAGGTGTTTTTTCAGAATATCCTCCTATATCAATGATATGAGCGATAACCCTTGTTCTTTCAATATGTTTTAAAAATTCTATACCTAAGCCTTGACCTAAAGAGGCACCTTTAATTAGTCCTGGAAGATCAGCTAAAACAAAAGAACGTCCATCTTTAGTTTTAACTACACCTAGATTAGGTTTTAATGTCGTAAAAGGATAATCAGCAATCTTTGGTTTAGAAGCTGATACTTTCGAAATAAAGGTTGATTTGCCAACACTAGGTAAACCTACTAACCCTACATCGGCAATAAGTTTTAACTCTAGTTTTATTTTGCGGTACTCACCAGGTTCGCCATTTTCCGCAAAATCAGGGGCGGGATTAGTCCTTGTCGCAAAAGCCATATTACCACGGCCACCACGGCCACCATAAGCCACAATTACCTCATCTTCGGGTTTAGTTAAATCGGCAATAATTAAATCAGTTTCTAAATCGGTAATCACCGTACCCACTGGAACTAACACGATGACATCTTCCGCATTTTTGCCGTGTTTTCCTTTACCTAGACCATTTTCACCACGATGGCCTTGAATTTTACGTCTATATTTAAAATCAAGTAAGGTATTAAGACCGGTGTCAACTTTAAAAACAATATTCGAACCACGTCCGCCATTACCACCATATGGGCCCCCTAAGGCAACGTATTTTTCACGTCGAAAAGCTTTACAGCCATTACCACCATCGCCTGCGAATATTTCCACTATAGCTTCATCGACAAACATATCCGTCACCTCTTTCATAAACAATTATACTAAAAAGACAACCAAAACACAAGAAAAAGGAACTAAAGTTTAGTTCCACATAAAAAGCACACATCAGCATTCGGCGCGAGACGAGCCCCGCATTTTGGACACATCTTAGGCCTACCCGTCACCGCTGGAGTAATCACTGGTTTTTCTTCTTTAACTTCTTCCTTTTGGGCCTCGACATAAGTCGTATGAGTTTTATCAGGTTCTAATAAATGATTGGTGAAAACCGAATCTTCAACGATTTCCTTAGCCGTTTCCGCATTAGAATTATTGTTATTTAAAGCGGCTTCGTCATTATTTTTAACCAATTGTTCCGCTGGTGTTAAATCACGCGGTTCTATATTTTGAGGTTCTTTAACTTCCTTAGGTTTTTCAAATAACATATTTTGAGTTTCGACAAATTCCTCGGTTAAATCATATTCATTTAAAGTAAACTTAGGTTTCATAAAGGCTAATTTAGGAAAATTATACATTGGGAAAATTATATACCAAATAGATGTTTTGGGATCTAAGTTAAACCCTTTTAACAATTCTTTAATAATGATATTTAAGAAATATAAATTTACAAATGGAATTAATGATAACCAAAAATAAGTTTTCTTCAAATTTAATAAATCAACAAGGACATAAGTAGTATAAATAGGTATATAAGCTTTCCAAGCTTTTTCTTTGGCTCTTTTCAAAAGCGCTCCCAAAGAAAGTTTAACCGCTATATAAACAATTAAAAATACTAAAAACAATAACCAAAAATATTTTGCTGTATCTTCCATCAACATTTTCCTAGCCTCCTTTTATTATTATAACATGTTAAATATCAAAAATAAATATCATTTTATTTTTCTTTGGGCACATTCTTAAAAGCACTCATTTTATCACGTAGTTGGGCACTCCCTTTTAACATCGCATCAGGATTTTGTTTATGATTAATATCTATTGTTTTTTCTCGAATGCCTTGTGGTGTTTGATTAAATCCCCTTTTCATTTTAGTCATATTATTGACTTGCCTTTGAAATTCATCAGGTGTCATATTATTGGGTCTAATAATCATTTTAACATCTCCTTTACTGGTCCATAAGTTAATCGATAACCTTCTATTAAACCATACTTGTGCATTGCTTCCAGATGTTTTTTAGTAGGATATCCTTTATGATTTTTAAAGCCATACATCGGATATTTTTCATCTATTTTTTCCATCATATGGTCACGAGTGACTTTAGCCATTACCGAAGCCGCAGCAATACTGATACTTTTAGCATCACCTTTAATAATCGGCATCACGGGAATATCGATATCTATCGGCATGGCATCCGATAAAACATATTCTAAGGGAATTTGTTTTTTAACTTCATTAATAGCCTCAATCATCGCTTGACGACTAGCTTCATAAATATTTATTTTATCGATTTCTTTAGCCGAAACAATCCCAATTCCATATATCGCATGTTCTTTAATATATTCATAAAAAATATCACGTTTTTTAGGCGTTAATTTTTTGGAATCAGTTAGACCTTCTAATTGAAAATCCTTTGGCAGGCACACACAAGCAGCGACTACTGGTCCATATAGTGGCCCTCTGCCAGCTTCATCGGTCCCACCGATATAATTAATACCCTCTTTAAATAAATCTTGTTCATATTTCCATAAATCTATCATGCATTTTCACGACCTTATAAATATTATACCAAAAAATCAACGAAAAAAACACTATTAATTAGTGTTTTATCTAACCACAATGTTAACTAATCTTTGTGGGATGACGACAATATTAATGATTTTTTTGCCATGAACAAATTTTTGAACATTTTCATTTTCTAAAGCTGTTTGTTGCATTAGATCTTTAGAAGCATTAATGTTCATAGTGGCTTTACCACGTACTTTGCCATTTACTTGAATCACCATTTCAAAATTTTCATTAATGGTTTTCTTTTCATCATAAGTAGGCCAAGAGCTTTGACATAATGGCTGACCTAATTTACTATTTTCGTTTATTTCTTCAGTAATATGAGGGGCGATTGGATTTAGTAAATGCACTAAAATACGCAAATCATCTTTTGTAATAGTTTCATGTTTTTCATATTCATTTAATAATATCATTAAAGCTGATACGGCCGTATTATATTTCATGTTTTCTAAATCATTCGTAACTTTTTTGATGGTCTGATGAACTAAAGTTTCATTAGTATAACCATCATTATCGTTCAATTTTTCTTGGATTTTCCAAATACGATCTAAAAATTTCGCACATCCTTTAAGGCCATTAGTACTCCAAGCGGCATCTTTTTCATAATCACCAATAAACATTTCATAAGTTCTTAAAGCGTCAGCGCCATATTCGTTTACAATATCATCAGGATTAATAACATTACCTTTTGATTTACTCATTTTTTCGCCGCCATCACCTAAAATCATGCCATGTGATACTCTAACATCGATTGGTTCTTTATTTGGTACAAGTCCAATATTATATAAAAACTGATTCCAGAATCTAGCATAAAGTAAATGTCTTGCGGTGTGTTCCATCCCGCCATTATACCAATCGACTTTACCCCAATAATCTAAAGCTTCTTTCGAAACAAATTCTTTATCGTTATGGGGATCCATATATCTTAAGAAATACCAGCTTGAACCAGCCCAGTTTGGCATGGTATCCGTTTCTCTTTTAGCCTTGCCACCACATTTTGGACAAGTACAATTAACCCACTCTGAAATATTGGCCAGTGGACTTTCGCCATCTTCCGTTGGTTCATAGTTAGCCACATCTGGAAGTAATACTGGCAGTTCTGCTTCTGGTACTGGTACCCAACCACATTTTTCACAGTGGATAAGGGGAATGGGTTCGCCCCAAAATCTTTGTCTTGAAAAAATCCAGTCTTGCAGGCGATAATTGACTTTCGCGTGACCAATTTTATTTTCTTCTAAGTAGTCTAACATTTTTCTAATCGCGTCTTCTTTATTATTCATCCCATTTAACATACCAGAATTAACATATTCACCATCACCAACATAAG
>CANQAO010000073.1 GCA_947589375.1 uncultured Bacilli bacterium
TTTACTATGTTATAAAATGATTTGAGTTGCTTTGTTTTGAAATAAATTTAATATGTTTTCAAATTTCTATGCTATATAATTAATGAGTGAAAACCCGATATTCCCCACACATTAAGCTTTTTTATTAAAATGCACCTATATTTCAGCAAAAAAGATACAAATTAATGTACCTAATTTTCATATTCCCTATATAAAATATGTTCTAATTCATATGAAAATATTTCATCATTTATAATTTTTTCTTTAATAGGTTTTGCCATAACCTTATAGTTGTTTAAGTCAGTAATTGGAATCCAATTAAATATACTATCACCATCTAAAGATTTAAAATTATCTGAAATTAACTCTTCTTTTATTTTGGTTATATAGTAAAAACCAATTTCGTGATATTTTGTTTTGGGTGACTTTAAAAACATCTCTACGATGTATTTTAATTGCAAGTTTGTTTCTAAATTTAATTCTTCTTTTAGTTCACGATTGATAGAGTAGTCACTGTCTTCATGAACATCAATTCTTCCGCCTGGAAACATATATCTATCTTCGCTTTGTTTTTCCATAAGAATTTTAGTTCTATCTTCATTATAAATTATTGCACCAACACGGCAACCAAATCTCATGCCATCATCTTGAATTGTGATAACCATTATTATCCCTCCCTTTATGATTACTATTTTAAAGTATACACTTTTTATAGCATTAATTCAACATTTGATAAAAGGGCATTCCATATTTAAAAATAAAAGGTAATCCTATTAAAAGGTTACCTTTTTGTTTTTAATTTACTCCAAAAAAATGTTTTAAAATATAATCCATAGTTATTTTTACATCTGGAAATACGGGTATAGTTTCCAGTTCTTCTCTAGAAAACCAACCAATTTCTTTAGCTTCATCACTTATTTTAAGTGGCGCATCAGGATCATTTGGTACGGCTGCATAAATAATATCAAAATGCTTGTCGCCATTTTCTTGACGATTACACTGAATGCCTAAAGGTCTAATCATATCATCTTCTCTTGGAAAATGTTCACCTAAAATTTTTACTTTAAGGCCCGTTTCTTCATAAGCTTCACGTCTAGCGGTTTCTTCAGGCGTTTCAATACCTTCCATGTGTCCTCCTGGCTGCACCCATCTATTCCATAAGTGGTGTTTAACCAATAATATTTTTTTTGTATCTGGATGGATAATAAAAGCTGATGCGCAAAAATGTCTTTTCATTTATATCACCATTATGATTATATCAGATTCTTTAAATTCATGTCTATCCTAAAGTGTCATGCCCTTCCAAATTGACATTTTTTTCGTAAACTGTAAATTTTTCCTGCATATCTAAGGTAGCTAATAAAACATCTTCAACTTTATAACCATTGACTTTAATTTCATGCAGGAGCCAATCCTTATCTTTATGAAGTGTTTTTAAGGTATCTTCCATAATATTGCCATCGACAATTAAATTCGCACATAATCCTGTTTGTGGTTTTTTCACTTTTAAATCTTTATTAGTGGGTGGTTGATTTTCCGGTTTCGGTAAGAAACTCACCTGACCATTAGCTTCTAATAAGGCATAATCAATTTCCGAAACATCAAAATAGCCATTAATACGGCAGTCTTCTAATAAATCATTAATATCGAATCTGGCTTTTTTTAAATTATTATAAACTATTTTCCCATTTTGAATTAATACGGTAGGATCGCCCATAAAAAACTTTCTAATTTTTAAATTTTTAAGGGTTAAAATAGAAACTAAATAAGCAACAAAACCAAAAACCAGAACCGCTATGATTCCATGAGCATATTTCGAATCTAAATTTAAAGCCATTTCAGCCGCAAAATTACCAATCGAAATGCCGATAACATAATCAAAAACACTAAACTCAGAAACTTGTTTTTTACCGATTAATTTAGTTACTAAAAATAAAACAACTAAGGATACTAAACATCTTAAAACGACATCTAATAAATCAATTATTTCTTTATCCATAAAATCACCATTTTTAGTATTATCGATATAAAAAAAATTATGCTTATAAACATAATTTATTTTTTATAGTTTTTAAATTTTTCTTCGAGTTTTTTATGGTCAAAGACAACATCTGTTTTTAAAACCAAAAGCATAACGATAACAGCTAAAATAGTATATAGAACATAACCTAAAGTACGGTCTCTAAGCACATAAACAATAGAAGCAATGGCAAATAAAATTTGAATGCCATAAATAACTAAAACCACACTTTGATAAGGCAAGTTCATATTTAAAAATTGATGGTGAATATGTGATTTGTCAGGTGTGGCAAAACTTTCACCTTTAAGACGTCTTCGAACAATGGCAAAGAAAGTATCTAATATTGGAATCGCTAAAATAAGCATTGGAATAATAAATGATGTTAAGGTGACATTTTTAAAACCTAATAAGGCAATAACCGCAACCATAAAGCCCATAAACATCGAACCCGAATCACCCGCAAATATCGTTGCTGGATGGAAATTGTGAACTAAAAAGCCTAAAGTTGCTCCAAACATAATGAAAGTTAAGGTAACATCTAAACCAATATTGCCCATAATGGCCGCAATAATACCAATAGTTAAGTAGTAAATCGCACTAATACCGCCAGCTAAACCATCTAAACCATCGATTAAATTTAAACAGTTAATACAGGCAACAATAAATAAAATCGTAATCGGATAAGCGAGAACGCCAAAGTCAATATAAATACCGAAAGCACTAATATCTTGAAGTAAAATACCGCCATAAATCGTTACTACTGAAGCGGCAATTAACTGCCCAATAAATTTAACTAAAGCTCTAACCGAATGAATATCATCGATAATACCCGTTAAAACGATAATGAAACTACCAATTAAAATCGAATTCATGGTACTGCTAGCTTCACCAAAAATCATATAACTAAATAGAAAACCTAAGAAAATGCCTAAGCCACCTAGTTTTGGCGTGGTCTTTTTATGAATATGTCTGTGTCCTTCTTCACTGCGCGGAATATCTAAAGCACCAATATGAAAGGCTAGTCTTTTAATAAACGGCATTGTAAAAGCCACGACTAAAAAGGTTGTCAAGATCATTAAAAAGACACGTGTAATTATTTCATCACCCATTAAATTCACCTCTAACTATATTTTACCATATTTATTAAAACAATAGCAAATAAAAAGAGCAAAAGCTCTTAATCTTCATAAAATGCCTGGTATACTTCATAGGCATTATAAATATCGAATTTACTAGTGACTTCATATGGGGCATGCATTGAAAGCACGGGTACTCCGCAATCAATAACATCGATACCTTTATTGGCTAAAATAAGAGCAATGGTGCCACCACCACCAACATCAATTTTACCCATATCAGTCATTTGGTAAATTAAACTTTTCTTTTCTAAAATATTTCTTATTTTGGCTACAAATTCGGCATTAGCATCACTAGAACCACTTTTGCCACCATGGCCAGTATATTTACAAAAGGCAATACCACAGCCTAGATAAGCCGCATTATTTCTTTCTTCCACATCAGCATAAGTGGGATCTAAAGCCGAAGTGACATCTGATGATAACATTTTAGAATTGCAGAAAGTTTTTTCTAAAACATTAGGTCCATTTTGCCCAGTTTTATCAAGTAACTTGGCAATAAAAACTTCAAAATTTTGTGATGACATTCCCGTATTACCCATACTGCCAATTTCTTCTTTATCAGCCAGTAAAGCAATAGCCGTACGTTCCGGATTTTGTAAAGAAGTCAAAGCTCTTATCGTCGTATAAGCACAAGAACGATCATCTTGACCATAAGCCGCGACCATACTAGCATCAAAGCCTAAACTTTTAGCTTCAAAAGCTGGAACAACTTCTAATTCACTACTCGTAAAATCTCTTTCAGTAATTCCATATTTTTGATTTAAAATATTCAAAATATTTAATTTGACTTTTTCGCGAACTTTTTCGTCATCATAAGGAAGACTACCAACTAAAACATTTAAATCTTCGCCAGCAATCCCTTCGCCTAAAGTTTTCTTTTCTTGGTTTTTAGCTAAGTGAGGTAGTAAATCCGTGATGGTAAAAATAGGATCATTTTTATCTTCACCGATATTAATATCGATAATTTCACCATTACTTTTAGCAATGACACCTTTAATAACTAAAGGTATAGCGGTCCATTGATATTTTTTAATACCGCCATAATAATGGGTTTTAAGTAACGCTAAATTATTATCTTCATATAAGGGATTTGGTTTTAAATCCAATCGTGGTGAATCAATATGGGCTCCAACTAGGTTAAGACCTTCTTCCAGCATATCTTTACCAATCACAGCGGCATAAACCGCTTTTTTACGATTGATATAATAAACTTTATCACCTGGATTTAAAGTTTTTTTCTTATCTATTTGTTCAAAACCATTTTGGATTAATAATTCTTCGGTAAATTTAGCACATTCACGTTCGGTCTTGCATTTGTTTAAAAAATCAATATAGTCGTTATTAAAATCTAAAATGGCCGTTTTTTGATCATTATCTAAATGTTCCCAGCCACTTTTTCTTTCATCAAAAAGTTTGGCTTTTAGTTTTTGACCTTCACTTTTTTCCATATTATACCTCCGTTTCAATAATATTATATCCTTTTTTTAAGAATTTACACTATTATGTTCAATGAGTTCAACATTGTCTAATAAAACACCAGTACCTTCAACTACACAGGTTAATGGACTTTCAGCAATAAAGACTGGTACTTTTAATTCATGAGTTAATAACTGATCAAAGCCATTTAATAATGCCCCACCACCAGTGATGACAATACCTTTATCGACAATATCAGCGGATAATTCTGGTGGGGTTTGTTCAAGTACGGCTTTAGCAGTATTGATAATAGTATAAACACTTTCTCTTAAAGCTTCTTCGACTTCATCAGAAGTTATGGTCACGGTATGTGGAAGTCCGGTTACTAAATCACGACCTCTAACTTCCATTTTTTCGTTTAAAGATCCTGGATATACTGTTCCAATCGTAAATTTAATATCTTCAGCTGTACGATCTCCTATTAATAGTTTATATTTTTCTTTTAAATATTTGATTATATCCGAATCGAAAACATTACCAGCGACTTTTATTGAAGACGAAGTAACAATTCCACCTAATGATAAAATAGCAATATCCGTAGTACCACCACCAATATCGATAATCATATTACCACTTGGTTTAGAGATATCCATGCCAGCACCTAAAGCCGCCACTTTAGGTTCTTCTTCGATGAAAACTTTTCTAGCGCCTGTTCTTTCAGCGGCTTCTTTGATGGCGTTTTTTTCAACTTGCGTAATATTTGAAGGACAGCAAATTAAAATTCTTGGACGCGCAAAAA
Source organism: uncultured Bacilli bacterium (assembly GCA_947589375.1). GTDB lineage: Bacteria > Bacillota_I > Bacilli_A > RF39 > UBA660 > Coprosoma. Next base: position 5,354 of record CANQAO010000073.1, read on the forward strand.
AACTACGCCCATTTATTTTTCTAATAAAATGATTAAGCATAATTTCCGTAATTTCAAAATCAGCAATAACGCCATCTTTCATTGGTCTTATGGCCTTTACTCTGCCTGGAGTTCGACCGAGCATTTC
>CANQAO010000074.1 GCA_947589375.1 uncultured Bacilli bacterium
CTGTACCTAAATCAATTCCTACATCTTTTGAAAACATAATATCACCTTTTTCTGCTATCTATTATACCACAGAGTATTAGGTTTTAATAGGCTAACTGGCCATTTTTAAATACTTTTTTTTCGTCGATTCGCCGCCTTTAATATGCCTAATATCTATATGATATTTTAAGATTTTTTGAATTTTAACATAAAGTTCATCATCGATTTTTTTCAGTCTATCTTTTAAATCTTTATGGACTGTACTTTTTGACACTTTAAAAACTTTGGCAATTTCTCGTAAAGTATCTCCCGTATCTATCATATATTCCGCCTCTGCGATAACTCTTTTAATTATATCGTTTTCCAAACTAATCGCCCCTTTAATTAAGTATATAAATTTGGAAAACTAATTAGACCAGCTAACTTATGATTGTTTTAATATATTGTTCACTCATTTTACTTTAGCCGCGGCTTTAGATTTTAATACTGTAGCTAACATGGCTACTCCTTGCTCTGTAAAAACATAAGGCAAATATTTTCTATGTTTACCTCTTCCGTTTTTTAAGGTCAAATATTTTGACCTTAAAAAATGATATTCTTGTTCATTTAGCCTAAAAGCAAATCTTTCAGGGAATTTAGCCATATTATTTTTTACGGCTTGATTAATTTCTTTGGTACCATTTTTACATCCGTAAAGATAAGCTAAATCACTATCTAACATTACTTGTTTGCCCCTTATTTCATAGATCAAATTTTTTATTTCGATGTTTTCGTTTATAATTTCCTGCATAGAAAAAACCTCCTTTATAGTAATATACCCTATAAGGAGGCCTAATTCCTTCTTTTTTTAAGAAAAAAATGATTTTTCTTTATAATTCATTAATATTTTTATCGTAATAATCCTCAGGATTAACATAACCACCATTTACTTTTAATTCAAAAACAAAGTGATTACCTAAATCTTTATTCATGTTTGAAGTGCCACTTTTACCTAAAACATCACCTTGTGATACCTTATCGCCTTGTTTAACATTAACTGAAGTTACAGTTTGATAAATTAAGGTCACTTTATCAGAAGCTTCGATTTCAATAATGTTACCTAATAATTTATCTTCTTTAACACTAGTAACCGTTCCGCCTAAGGCACTAACGACATCAAAAGTATCTTGCGGTCCACCATATGCCACACCATTATTTTGCATATATGTTTGTTCATAATTAATAATAGCTTTTTCCTGTTCTGCTTCAGTCCCTTTATAATTATAGAAATTTTGAACAATTTGAACAGTATCATCTGTATATGGTCTCATAATAACTGAATCAGCAGCTACTACAGGAATGTCGTCACTATTAAATAATCTAGTGACATAACGCAAATCTTCTTCAGGTTTTACATTATCATATAGTTTACTATTGGAATAATCTATATAATAAAGGGCCCCTAATAATAAAGCAATCACTCCAGTATAAATTCCATAAAGTACTGGCTTTTTAAGTTTAATTTTTTTCATAATTTCACCTCTATTAACATTTTGACCATAAATAGGTAAAATTATACTAAATTTTTTTAATTTCTATACCCTGATAATAATGTTTTAAAATTTGTTCATACGTATATCCTTCTTTGGCCATACCTAAAGCACCATATTGGCTCATCCCTACACCATGCCCATAACCTTTGGTTGTAAAAGTTACATTTTGAGCATTTTGCGTAATATGAAAATAATTAGAACGCAGTTTTAATTTAGATGCTAAATCGCGGCCTTTAAAAGTAACGCCATTTATTTTGATTTGTTTTACTCTTCCTGTGGCACTGCGGTCTAAAACCTCATAATTTATTTTATCATTATATGGTAAATTTAATTTACTATAAAAATCTTTTAAAGAAAATGTACTGGTGTCTTCATATACTGGTGAGGCTTCATCCCATGCACTAGAAACGCTTCTTAAATAAGGTACTTTAGAAGAAAAAACATCTTCACTATTTTCTGTTTTACCAATACTGGTTGAAAAAAACAAAGCTTCGGCCACTTCATTATTATAGGTTAAATATTCGCCTTTAGTTTCGGTGACCGCTTTTTTAATTTTATTAATTTTTTTAGGATAATCGTCCTTCCATTTATCTTTTAACGCACTGTCAGTTAAATATACTTGATTATTAATAGTATTTACCACATCATAATCTTTATCCTTATTTTTATTTATCTGCACCATCGCATAGCTTCTAGCGGCAACTGCTTGGGCTTTTAAAGCTTCTAATTCAAAAGTAGCCGGCATTTCGCCTGCTAATACTCCTTTAATATATTCTTCAAAAGGCACCACGCTAACTTCTTTTTTACTTTCATCCATAACTCTTATTACTTTATTCGAAACATAATGAAATTTTATTTCATCAGTTTTGACAAATAAATTCACTACAAAAAAAGGAATAAATACTACTAGCAAAGTAATTAAGAGTATTTTCTTCATAGTAAACTTCCTTTCTATAAGATATTGGAAAACATAAAGAAATCATACAAGAAATTCACTACTAAATATGATAATGATACACTTATCATTAAATATAATACTCGTGCAGCGTAATATTTATTCTTTTTAAAGACATTTGTTATATTAATACTGTCAAGGGCCCAAATAGCGATAAAGGTAAAAATAATATATAAAATTGTTTTTAACAGCATGGTTAATCTCTTTCATTAAGCATGTCGATACGTTTTTGGTGTCTTTCTTTTAAAGAAAATTCGGTTTTTAAATAAACATCGACAATGTCTTTAGCTCTAAATACTGGCATATTTCCAGCAATGGCGATAACATTGGCATCATTATCCCGTCTAGTATATTTTACCTCTTTTACGTTATCGACTTTAGCACACCTAACGCCTTTTATTTTATTGCAGGCTATGCTTATACCAATGCCGCTACCACAAATAGCTATGCCTTTTTGGACCTCATTTTGTTTAATAGCCTCTCCTAATTTAAAGCCAAATTCTGGATAATCACAGCTCAGCGTTCCATCACAGCCATAATCAATTACATCATAACCTTTTTTAGTTAAATATTTTGTAAGTTTTTGTTTTAATTTATATCCGCGGTGATCAGACGCCATACCGATTTTAGTTTTACTAGGTATATTCATTTCGACAATGGTTTTTTCTTGAAAATCGTTTTTTACAATATCTTTTAGACTTTCACTTTCAAGTTCTTCCGCCTTTTCTTGAATGGGTGCATAAAGATCTTCAGCCGTATCTTCTATTTTATCAGTACCAGCCAATAATTCATCCATATATTTATCTAAAGGATCTTCTTTGGTTTTTTTGACATTTTCTATTTGGGGTTCCTTTTCTACTATTTCTTCTGGCTTAGAAGCATTACTTACTTCATCATTTTCTTTCAAAAAGATATTTTTTTTATGTTGTCTCGCTTTACGATCGGCTTCGACTTCCGCCCTTAATTTTTCTAAATCTATATCTTCAATATTAATATTAGTCGTTTTATCAAATCTACTCATTTTCTAGCCTCCTCATATTTTTATTATATCATATCGGTCAAAAAAATAACATCAAAAGATGTTATTATTTTACGAAAGGTAATAAAGCCATAAATCTTGCTTTTTTAACCTCATTTGCAATATGTCTTTGGTGTTTTGAACAAGCACCTGTAATTCTTCTAGGTAAAATTTTACCTTTATCAGCACTGACATATTTTTTAATAATTTCAGGATCTTTATAATCTACTGTTTTGCCAGCACACATTTGACATATTTTTCTTTTTTTTCTATAAAATTCTGCCATTATTTTCCTCCTTTTAATCTAAGAAATTATCGTCGATAGCTACATTATCACCAAAATCAGCAAAAGGATCATCTTCGACACTGACATCATTAGTCGTTTCTGTAGGAGCGGGAGCATTTTCAAAGTCATATGGTGTCGCACTTTCTCCACGTGCTTCTGATTGTTTTCTAGTTTCTAGGAATTGAACACTATCGGCAACGACATCAGTGGTATATCTTTTACTACCATCTTGAGCCGTATAACTACCGGTTTGAATTCTACCTTCGATGGAAACTTGACTACCTTTATTTAAGTAATTAGCCACATTTTCGGCTTGTCTTCTCCAAACAACGATATTAATAAAATCAGTTTCCCTTTCGCCTTGAGCGTTACTAAAAGTTCTATTGACCGCTAAACTAAAACGTGTATATGGAACATTAGAACTTGTATATCTTAATTCTGGTTTGGCTGTTAATCTACCAACTAAACAAACTCTATTCATAATAGTACCTCTCTTTTAATCTTCTTTTTTTGTAATTAAGTGACGAATTATGTCTTTACTAATTAAAGCTAAACGGTTAAATTCATTAATCGCTTTATCGTCTTTAGCTTCAATTTCATAGACGTAGTAAAAACCACTTTTGAAATCTTTAATTTCATAAGCCAGTTCTCTTTGTCCCATGTCATTTTCATTAGTGATTTTAGCGCCATTAGTCGTTAAAGTTTTTCCAAAGTCTTTGATAACTTTTTTAACCTCATCTTCTCCTAATGTCGGTCTAACGATAAACATGATTTCATATTTTTTCATTATTCCACCTCCTTATGGTCTTTTTGGCTTCAAAAGAAGCAAGGAGTAAATTAATACTCGCTATAGATTATAACAAATTTTTCTGTTTTTGTAAATAAAAAAATCAGTCTTTAAAATATATTTAATTACTGATTTTTTAGACCTTATTTAATTTCTTTTTCAATTTGTTTGTAACTGAAAACAGTTATAATATTGGAAATTCCATCAATAAGTAAGAATATCCCTACTACTCTAATAAATAAAGTTATAGCTTCAAAGGGATTAAAGAGTAGTAAAATTCCAAAGACAAAAATTACAAGTGCGGAAATAAGTACATACCACCATTTATCATAGTTATATTTATGTAGTCTAGAAGCAGTTTGTAATTTGCCAAAAGCATCAATAACTAGTAATACACCCATAATAATTGGAATAAATGATACGACAATTTCGGGATTTAAAATAATAAAAAGGCCAGAACCAATAAAGACGGCAGCAATAATAAAGAAGGCAGCCGCTAGGGTCCCATATACATCAGAACCAATATAAGTATAAATTGATAAACCACCAACAATGATGCATATTGCTCCAATCAAATAACATAGTGAATTACTTACAAAATTTGGCGCGAATAACATCACTAGACCAATAATGATATAAAATCCAGCCATAATTAACAATGATGATTTAATTTCTTTTAAAAATTCCATAATTCCCTCCTATCCTCTATATTTATAATATATGTTTTAAAGCTTGATGTCAAGCGAAAAACTGCTTTTCAGTAGCTTTTGTCAAGACATCGTGACCCCAAAGTAGAAAATAATCAATAATCTACTAGGTAGATAAGCATTAAGGACAA
>CANQAO010000075.1 GCA_947589375.1 uncultured Bacilli bacterium
GCATATAAAAAGCCGATACCTAATTCTTTTAAAAAATTATCCATATCTTCTAAGATTAATTTATGAAGAGCATATTCGGTTAATTTTTCGCGAATATTTTTGGTTTTAATAATCACGGGATTTTTGATTAAAGTATTTACTTTAGGTTCTTCTAACTCTTCTTTATAACCTATTCTTTCATATTCGTTATTTTTTATTCTTTCTCTTAATTCTCTTACAGAAAGATTTAACTTTTCAATTATATAGATATAATATTTAATTTCATCTATATTTTTAAGTGATAATAATTCAACATAATGACTCCAGGATAATTGGTTCGACACTGTCGAACCTTTTTGAATCATTAAATAAAACTGTCGCATTTTCTTTAATTGTGGAGAACTATATCCTTTACCCAGTTCTTTGGTTAATCTTATAGAATATTCTTTTATAAGTTTATTTCCGTATTTAGCTCGTTTCTCTCCGCCCTGAGCTTCAATAAGTAATTTCCCGACTTCATAATAACTTTCTAAATCATGTTTGTTTTTAGAATAATCTTTAATTTGTTCATAGATTTCATTTTTTACTAAAATATCTTTAATGTTTTGATAATAGTTCATACAAAATTCCTCCTTTATATAAAACATACCCTAAAAGTACCCTAAATTCCTTCTTTTTTCCTTAAATTTTTTTAAAAATTTGTTCGATTAATAAAAACAGCTAGAAAAATGTGATATGATAAAGATGGTGGTAATATGGATTTAACAAAATTAAATGATAAACAACTTGAAGCGGTTAAAATGACTGAAGGTCCCGTTTTAATTTTAGCGGGAGCGGGTAGTGGCAAAACAAGAGTCCTAACTACTAAAGTGGCATATTTGGTTTTAGAGCAAGGTATTAACCCCTATAATATTTTAGCTATTACATTTACTAATAAAGCCGCTAAAGAAATGAAAGAACGCGTTTTAAAAATGCTGGGAAAAGATGCTTATAAAATTCAAATTTCGACTTTTCACTCTTTGGGCTTACTGATTTTGAAAACTCACTATCACAATCTTGGTTTTGAAAAAAATTTAACCATTCTAGATAGTGATGATACGCTGACAATAATTAAAAAAATTATTAAAGATATGAATTTAGATTCCAAAATTTATAATCCTAGAGTTATTAGAAATAAAATCAGTAGTGCGAAAAATGAAATTATTAGTCCTTCCGAATATGGTAAATTTGCCTCATCTGATTATGAACAAATCATTACCGAAATTTATGAAAAATATGAACGCAAAATTAAAAATAATAATTCCGTAGATTTTGATGATTTACTGATTTTACCGATTAAATTATTTAAAGAAAATCCAAACATTTTACACGAATATCAAGAAAGATTTAAATATCTATTAGTTGATGAATATCAAGATACCAATGAAGCTCAATATGTTTTAATTAAACTTTTAAGTTCTAAATATCAAAATATTTCCGTAGTGGGTGATATCGATCAATCAATTTATGGTTTTAGAGGCGCGAATTACCGCAATATTTTAAATTTTGAAAAGGATTATCCTAAGGCTAATATTGTTTTATTGGAAGAAAATTATCGTTCTACGGGTAACATTTTAAATGTCGCTAATGACATTATTAAAAACAATAAAAAAAGAAAAGAAAAAAAGCTTTGGACGAAAAATGAAGAAGGTTTAAAAATTAAATATCACAGGGCTTACGATGAACAAGATGAAGCCCATTATGTAATGGGGGAAATCAAAAAATTAATTAAAAATGGTGCGAAAAAATCGGAGATTGCTGTTTTGTACCGGACAAATGCACAATCAAGAAATATGGAAGAAGCTTTGCTTAATGAAAATGTACCTTATAAAGTAGTGGGCAGTTTTTATTTTTACAATCGTAAAGAAATTAAAGATTTAATTAGTTATTTAAAACTACTTTATAACGCGAATGATGATGTTAGTTTAATGCGCGTAATTAATGTGCCGAAAAGACAAATCGGTCCTAAAACGATTCAGGCTCTCGCGCTTAAAGCAAGTGAAAAACATACTAGTCTTTATAAGGCCATCGATGGGGGTAAAGAACTAGAATTTAAAAAGATTATTGAAAACATCAAAGCGCAAAGTGAAGATATATCACTTACTGATTTAGTCGATTTAATTTTAAATGAAACCGGCATGAAAAAGGAACTGGAAAGGGAAAAAACGTTAGAGGCTGAAGTGCGTTTAGAAAACTTAGAAGAATTTAAATCAATTACAAAATCCTTTGAAGAAAAAAATGGCATTATTTCTTTAGAAGAATTTTTGGAAGAAATTAGTTTAGTTTCCGATGTCGAGGAGCATAAAAATAATAATGATGTGGTCACTTTAATGACTATCCATTCGGCTAAAGGTTTAGAATTTGAGCATGTCTTTATTATTGGCTTAGAAGAAAATTTATTTCCTCATGCGAATGCCTTAGATTATCCAGATGAGCTTGAAGAAGAAAGAAGACTTTGTTATGTAGCCGTAACACGAGCTAAAAAAAGTTTGACTTTAGTTAATGCCAAACGCAGATTACTTTATGGTAATGTCAATGCCAATTTACCAAGCCGTTTTATCGATGAAATCGATGCGAAATATTTAGATTCTGATGTTAAAGAAGAAAAACCTAAATTTGATAAAGAGGCTATGATTGACGATACCATTACTTATAAACCAGGGGATAAAGTTATTCATGATAAATATGGTGAAGGCATAATTATTGCCGCTGGTAACATTTTAACTATTGCATTTTCTCAAAAATATGGTATCATTAAAATAATGAAGGGTCATAAAAGTATAAGAAAGGTGTGACAAAATGTTTGATAATATTGTAAAAACTTTAGATGAATGGACGGCGCCACTTAGGGATTTTATAATCAGTAATCATGGTAATCCAATTCTTTGGATAGCTCTTTTCCTTGGTGGACTAGCCGTATTTGCATTTACCTACAATGCCTTACATAAAGATTCATAAAAGCAGTTATAAATAGCTGTTTTTTCGTGGAAAAAATTTATTTTTACTTGTTATTTTGATATAATAATAAGAGGTGATAGAAAATGGTTAGGGACCGAATTGATGAACTAATTAAATTAATAGATAAAGCTAATTATGAGTACTATACACTTGATAAACCAACTATTACTGACCAAGAATACGATAGGTATATGCAAGAGCTTTTAGATTTAGAGGAAAAATATCCCGATCTTAAAAGAGATGATTCACCGACTAATAGAGTAGGCGGTCAAGTAATTGACGAATTTAAAAAAGTAACCCATGAAATTCCGATGCTTTCTTTAGGTAATGTGTTTAATGAAGATGAAATTGTGGCTTTTGATGAACGAGTTAAAAAAGTGGTGGCGCAACCTAAATATGTAGCGGAATTAAAAATAGATGGTCTATCAGTTTCCCTTTTATATAAAAATGGTGTTTTGGTAAGAGCGGCAACTAGAGGTGATGGAGTTACCGGTGAAGATATTACCCATAATGCACGCACGATAAAAACTATTCCGCTTACAATTAAAAAACCGATTGATATTGAAGTTCGCGGGGAAATTTATATGAGCAAAGACTCTTTTAATAAATTAAATGAAAGTGGTGAAAATTTTGCGAATCCCCGTAATGCGGCCGCTGGTAGTGTTCGACAATTAGATTCTAAAGTGGCGGCTTCCCGTAATTTGGATTGTTTTATATACCACTTGCCAGATCCTGAAGATTATAATATTTATACTCATGAAGATGCTTTAAGATTTATGAAAGAATTAGGCTTTAACATTAATCCTAATAATAAAAAAATAAATGATATTAAGGAATTACTTGATTACATTGATTATTGGACTTTAAATAGAAGTACTTTGCCATATGAAATCGATGGGATTGTCATAAAGGTTAATGATTTAAATGATCAACAAAAATTAGGCTTTACCGCGAGAAATCCTAAATGGGCGACAGCTTATAAATTTCCGGCGGAAGAAGTTTTAACGCGAATTAAAGATATTATTTTTACAGTTGGCCGAACGGGCCAAGTGACGCCAAGTGCTGATTTAGAGCCAGTAAGAGTTATGGGCTCAGTTATCTCTAGAGCTACCCTGCACAATGAAGATTATGTCCTTGCTAAAGATATTAGAGTTGGCGATGTAGTCGCTATTAAAAAAGCAGGGGATGTTATTCCTGAGGTTGTGAAAGTTATTAAAGAACGTCGTAGTGGCGCAGAACAGAAATTTCAAATGACGCAAACTTGTCCAATTTGCCATGAAAAGTTAACGCGGAAAGATGATGAAGCCGCTTATTATTGTACGAATATTCATTGTCCAGCTAAACAACAAGAAAAACTTATTCATTTTACCAGTAGACATGCGATGAATATCGAAGGCTTTGGTGACCGCATTATTGAAGATTTTTATAATTTAGGTTATTTAAAGAGCTATGATGATTTTTATAATTTAAATAAACATAAAGAAGAATTAATGAAATTAGAAGGTTTCGGCACCAAAAGCATTAATAATCTTTTAGCAGAAATCGAAAATAGTAAACATAATTCTTTAGAAAGGTTGTTATTTGGTTTATCCATTAGACATGTCGGTACGAAAACGGCCGATATTCTAGCGCGTCATTTTAAAACTTTAGATAATTTAATGGCTGCTGATTTTGATTCTATTAGTAATATTAAAGATATTGGACCAATTATTGCTAAAAGTGTAACTCAATATTTTGCAAGTGAAGAAAATAGAGAATTAATTCAAAGATTAAAAGGACATGGTATAAATATGGTTTACTTAAAAGAAATTAGCCAAGTGACAACGGAATTTACGGATAAAACTTTTGTTTTAACGGGTTCACTAGAAAGATTTACGAGAGATGAAGCTAAAGCTAAAATTGAAAGTTTAGGGGGTTTAGTTACTAATAGTGTTAGCAAAAAAACTGATGTGGTGATTGCGGGCCAAGAAGCTGGTTCTAAATTAACTAAAGCTCAAAATTTAGGAATTGATATTTGGAATGAGGAACAATTCCTAAACACTTTATCTAAATATTAAAAAAATAATGTCTATTAATGTTAGACATTATTCGGTAAAAAATAAAAAGGTTTATTTTTCTAAATATTTTTGTTATAATACATATTAGAATAAGGAGGACAAAAAATGAACGAAGAAAAAAACAATACCCAAGGTGGTAATGATTTAAATTATAGTTTTGATTTTTCTAATCAAGTAGAGTCACAAACACCAGCACCAGCTACCGAACCTGCACCAATGCCAGCTCCAGCTCCAGCACCAGCTGCCGAACCTGCACCAATGCCAGCTCAGGCACCAGCACCAGCTACCGAACCAGCACCAATGCCAGCTCAGGCACCAGCACCAGCTACCGAACCAGCACCAATGCCAGCTCAGGCTCCAGC
>CANQAO010000076.1 GCA_947589375.1 uncultured Bacilli bacterium
GTTCTTCTGGTGTCGCATCTTTCATTAATTGATAAAGCATGGTTGAAATAATTTCGACATGGGCAAGCTCTTCTGTACCAATATCTGTAAGTAATGCTTTACCACGATCATCAGGCATGATATATCTTTGATCTAAATACTGCCAAGCTGCCGCAAGTTCTCCAGCTGGGCCCCCATATTGTGTTAAAATATATTTAGCCATTTTTAAATCACGTTTTTTTATATTAACTGGATATTGCAGTTTTTTTTCATACTTCCACATTATATTTTACCCCCTTTTATTGTTCCCAAGGCCATGGTGAATTATTCCATGCCCAAGGATATGTTGTACTGGCGTCTACAAACAATGGACCATATTTGCTTTCATATTCTCTAGTAAGTTCTTGCGCTTTCTTGGTATATTCTTTAAATAATTCAATCATCTCTCTATTATCAGGATGATTATCAAGGAAAAGATTAAGGTCATGTGCCGCAAAGCAATAAGCATCTAAATATGTAAGCATTTCGGCCTGTTCATTTATCGGTTCAACTTCAAATGGTTTATTTATTTTAAACTCATTATAAATATCTGGAAACATATTACCACGTATAAAACCACTATATACATCATATAAATTATTAGGTTTAAGTCCTTTTTGGTCATAGCCACATTTGTTAAAATTCATGTTGTTGCCAGCTTGTTTAGCTAGTTTTTGTTTTAATTTTGTATCGACTGGCATATTAGAATTTGGCATCATCATTTGATTTGACATTGTTGGTTTTGGCATCATATTATTTTGATTTGGCATGCCGAGGCCATATAGTCTATTGATGTCATTAAAATCATTAGACATATAATCATACATGTTTGAATAGTTATTCATTTAATTACCCTCCTTCGCTTTATCTTATGAAATTAATTAGCCTAAGTATGGGTAATTATCTCCATTTTACATATTTCATAGGAATTTGCCATAAACTACTTGTCAAAATTTAAAATAACTGATAAAATATTATCTGTTATATGGCGGAATTGGTGAAGGGGTTAACACAGTGGATTGTGGTTCCACCATGCATCGGTTCGAATCCGATATTCCGCCCCATATTAAATGAAAAAGGTAATCTTATTAAAAGGTTACCTTTTTGTGTTGAAAATGTTAACGTAATTGTTTATAGTGTTAAAATGTTTGATTGAATTTTTTTCTAAATTTAATAAAATTAAGCCGAATTTTTTTAATTTTTTATTGAAAGGCCGAAAAAAAGGCCAAAATGATATTAATTTATTTCGCAGGAAAACAATTTATTTTAAACCTATTTTTAACAATTCACTATGTTATAAAATGATTTGAGTTGCTTTGTTTTGAAATAAATTTAATATATTTTCAAATTTCTATTCTATATAATTAATGAGTGGAAATTCGATATTCCCCACATATTAAGCTTTTTTATTAAAATGCACCTGTGTTTCAACAAAAAGGTACAAATTAATGTACCTAAATTATAAAGTTTTTTTTACTAAAGTCTTATTTTTATTTAAAGTCATTTGTGGCTGATTATATACAATTAACTGATGTTGTGCTCTAGTACATGCAACATAATAAAGATTTTTTTCTTGTTCATTATAATAGTTATCTGGTTTTGTATATAGTATTACACCATCAAATTCTAATCCTTTAGCCATATATGATGGCAAGATTAAAACCTTTTCCTCTACATCTAAATCTTCCAACATAGTCTTTAAAACTTGTGAGAGTTCGTCAGCCTCACTATTATTTTTTGTAACAATTGCTATCCTTTTAAAATTTTTTTGTTTTAATTCTAATAAACTATTATATAATTGTTCGTTCAAATTATCAGTTTCTTGTTCACAAATGACAGGTAGATCATTATCTTTTCTTATTGAAATACTATTATTTATATCTAAAATATTATTAGAATAATTAACTATTTCAGGACTAGATCTATATGATTTAGACAGTTCAAAGTATTGACTTTCTACTCCAAAAACTTGTACTAACTCTGATAAACTATCATATTTATAATAAGGATTTATAGTTTGATTAATATCTCCTAATATAGTAAAAGTGGCTTTGGGAAACATTTGCTTAATGATATATAATTGTAATTTTGAATAATCCTGTGCCTCATCAATTACAATATGTTTGACTTTAGTATTATATGGATAACCATTTAACTCAAAATGCAAATATAACATACCAATTAAATCTTCATATTTAATTATATTACTTGATTTTGATTTTTTAATGTCGAAATTGAAATTTGATTTATAATATTCACTATCCAAAAATTTCTGATACATTTTTTTCATATCTAAATCAAGATCTAATTTTTTCTTTATTTGATTTCTAACACCAACACCATACCTGTTATAATTTATATTATTTGAATCACAAATTTGCTTACTAATTAATTCTAACTTTTCTAATACCTTTAAATTTACATATCTACTATGGAATAATTTATTAATTTCTTCTTTTGAAATGTCTATTGTTTTAATATTTCCAATATTTATTTCAATATCTTCATTTAATTTATGACTTTTAATATAGTGATTTAAAAATCTATCTATAGTTTCTTTTAAACAATCAGATTGCTTAAACTTTGTCATAATAAAGTCTGTATATTCAATATTATTGTTATAATAATTTTCTAAAAATTCAGCAAATGATTGAATTTTATTATTTTTTTTGATATATTCTCTTGATAATTCAGAAAAAGTAGTGCCTAAGACATTTTCTTCGCCTAATGTAGGTAAAACTTCAGAAATGTATTCCGTAAATATGTCATTAGGGGAAAATATCAAAATATTATCAGAATTAAGTTCTTCATATTGATATAATAGATATGCAATACGATGTAGAGCAACTGATGTTTTACCACTACCAGCAATACCTTGTACTATCACATTATTATTTGCAGTATTCCTTATAATTTCGTTTTGTTCTTTCTGAATAGTGGTAACAATATTTTTCATTTTATCAGTAGAACTATTAGAAAGTACTTCTTGTAAAATATCATCATCAATATTTATGTCATTTTCAATCATTCTATGTAAAATGCCATCTTCAATTTTGTACTGCCTTCTTAATTCTATATTTCCACTTATTGTTCCTCGTGGAGCTTCATATTCTGCTTTACCAATTGTATAATTGTAAAACATACTTGAAATAGGAGCTCGCCAATCGAAAATATAATTGTAATTATTATCTTTTAATGATGTAATCCCAACATAAATTGGTATTGTTTTGCCGTCGAAACTAAAATCTATTCTGCCAAAATATGGCGAATTTAAAGATTTTTTATAGGTTTGCAATGTTTTAATTTGTTCATTTATTGAATTTGTATTATCATCAATTTCATTAAATTGGATGTTATATTCATAATCAGATAATTCACCCCTAGAATTCCATATCATTTTTTTAAAATCTTCAGTTTTCTTTTGTTGATTATCTACAAAAACTTGTGATGTTTCTATTTTGTTAAATAATATGTTTTGTACTTCATTTAAATATTGTTTTTCATCTTCAAAAGTTTGGTTAATAGTTTCCATATTGTCACCTCTTTGTGTAGGTAGTATTCTATCATAATTTTCATTAATAAGCAAATAAATATAAAGAAAATCAATGCTTTCATACATTGATTAGTGAATTTATAATTGTTTTTAATTTTTTTAAATAATCTTTATCTTTATTATTTTTATTCATTAGATAGAAATGCATAGTACCATTAATAAAACACCATTTTAATTTTTCCTCATTATATTTATTTGTACTTAAGTAACCTTTAAGGAAAATATCTCTATCTTCTTTTTTATCCATAAACTGTTGTCCTGGTCTTAAAATTAATGCCCACGCAATATCCTGTTCTTTAAACCCTAGTCCAGAATATTCCCAATCTAAAATACCATTGATTTCATATTTATCCCATAATATATTGCCGTAATGAAAATCGCCATGAATAAACGTGTTCATTTCTATTTTGGGTTTAGTTTTTTCTAAATATTCTATCACTTTGACTTCCCATTTATCTAAATTATTGTATCTTTCTTTTTTAGGAAAATCATTTATATCACGTTGTTTAGCGATATCCCAATTAAGTTTCAATTTATGAATTTTAGCAAGAGCTTGCCCATATAAATACAAATATTTTTTATGATCAGCATCTTTTTGCTCTTTAAATATATCAGATAATTTTTCACCATCTATTTTTGTCATTGCTATATATACATGATCATCTAATACACCATGTTCTAAAATAGTGGGTACATTGAAAGAATCCTTGACTTTTTCTAACACTTTTATTTCATTTGAAAAATTAGCAAATTTGCCTCGTTCACTTTTTAAAACGAAATTAATATTTTTATTTTTATATTTGCCAATACATTCAAACACATCATTACCAGCAGGGGGGTAACTGATTATTTTTTGAAAACTTATATTTTTAAAAGGAATTTTATCTACATCAATTAAACTATCTCGCCATTTTTCTTGAATTTTACTCATTTTATATATGCCTCCTATTTTTCTTATAAATAATTGATATATTATCTTTTCCTGCAATAATTTCATTGTTATAATCTAACGAATCTAAATTATTATTAACAGAATTATATGATAATGCAAAATCTACAATCATATTACAAACATCTTGTTTATCGTTATTTCGCAGTATTTGTTCTAACTCAATATTGGAAATACAATCACTAACACCATCAGAAACTAACAGCAAATTATCCATTTTTTCTTTGTCAATTTCAAAAAAATCGATGTTAATTAGTGGACTTTCACAACCAACTCTAGAAAAAATTAAATTGTTTTTTTTATGAAATCTCATATCATCGCTATTTTCAATTTTGCCAACATTATAAAGTAATTGTGTGATTGAATGATCCCTAGTTATTTGTTTTAACATATCATCACTATAACTATATGCACGAGAGTCACCAAGATTAGCAATTAAATATGAATCATTTAGTTCAAAAGCACTAACTAGGGTAGAGCCACCATTACCACAATTAAATCGTATTTTTTCATCTAAATCAGTAACAAAGCTAATAAATTGCTTTTTTAGTTTATTGCTGTCATCAATGTCATCTATACTTAAGGACTGAAACCATAAAAATAATTCTTTAACTGCTATGTTGCTTGCTAAAGCTCCATTATTTAGACCACCCATACCATCAGCTATCGCTAAAAGTTCACTATTTGTAGAATGGTTTTTAGTAATTAATATAGAATCTTCTTGATTTTTACGAATGTTCCCCATATCCATGATAGCCATTACGTTACCAAGATTATACATTTTCCTTTTTGACTTTTGCTGTGAGCCATTTAGT
>CANQAO010000077.1 GCA_947589375.1 uncultured Bacilli bacterium
TTGAACATACTCTCCTCCTTATTACGACCACTGCGGACCAGCCAATTCGTGTCCATTTAGCCAAAAATTCGTATTCTAATATAACTTGTGGTTGGCCCATAGTAGCTTTTTTGTCAAAATACGAATCTCGGCCACAAATTTTTTAACACTAAATAATTTCTGTTAATATATTTTACCATGTATATATAAAGAAAACAAGATAATAGCAAATATATACATAAAGGTCGGCAATCGATTGTCGAATGCCGACCTTTGTGTTTTTATTGAAATATTTTTTTATTTTATCATTTTATATGATGTGAATTATTTTTAGAAATGTGCCCGCCAATATGAATATTGGAATAGGCAAAATTAAGGCATATATTGGTATATAATATATAATTTTTCTATATGTCTTATCTATTTTTTTGTTTAATGTTTTATTAAATCTAACTATTAAGGCAATTATAGAAAAAATAATAACTGGATACACCAAAACAATTGTCATAATATTCGAAAAGGAATCATTATCCATTTCATTTTTATTTAAAATTAAACAGTTTATCATTTCAAAAAGGAACATAAATAATAAAAAACTTGAAATAATTAAAATTATATTTTTATTTTTTTTAGACATTGTTTACCCCCTTAAACTGTCATATTAAATTTTATTGTTATCTCATATGGATGGACTACTTTTGAACTTGTAGCCAGAATTCCTATATTATTAAGTGCAGCTCCTGCAACACTCATAGGTATATCTTTTCCGATATATTCTTGTAATTTTTTAAATTCAGTAAAATCATAAGTGTCAGTTATTGTTATATCTAAATTCCATTTTTTATTTATCTTTTTCCCTTTCATCATTATGTCTGCTTTATGAATTGAATAAGCTAAATCTCCATTTTCAAAAATCAAATATTCCTCGCCCTTTTTTATACTAAAAGATTTTTGATTTTTATGTTTCTTTAAAATCTCATTGATTTTACTAACAAACTTTGAAGATTTTTTTATTTTGTTTATAATTTTATCATCAGTAACAATCATATCTTTAGGCTTCTTTTGTAAAGCATGATCTAAACATTTGGCGGTAAATACCAGTTCATTTTGCTTGGCTATAAAAACCACTACTTTTAATATTATATATTGAAGCTTTTGATTTAAATCTTTCATATATGGTTTTTTTATATAATACATATTAAAAGCAAAATTAACTGCATTAAATGATATATTTTGAATAGCATCATATTCCCCATCTTCTATTTTTTTGAAAATTGATTTGTATTTTTTATACTTCTTATTAACTTCATTTGCTTGGCTTAAAGTTATTTTTTTAAAGCTTTTTAATTCTTTAGGTGTCGTAATCTTATTTATAGTATCTAAATCTTCCTTAACAGACTTACGATATTTATCATATTCTTCTAGTTTTACTTCATTTAGTAATTGTAATGTTAAATATCTATCAGTTAATAATTTTGATATTTCATTATTAAGTCCTTGCTTTTTACATATTTTTTGAATCTCTTTATTTAATAGTTTTTCACCTTTTAAATTTTTAATATCTTCGATACCAACAGATGAACACACTTTCTTTAAACAATTTAAACCAAAAGATGCATTATCACTACTTATCTTTTTATTACATAATGAACACTTATTCATAATTATAACTCCATTCAATTGTTTTATATAATGACATATAAATTATTATTAAAATTAATAATTTAAACTATTTTCATCAAGTAAAAAATTATATATACCAACAATGGTAATTCCATCATCATCTTTTCTCGGTTTCATATCATCTCTTACTACTATAATTTTTTTAAAAGAATCATTTATATTTACTAATGATTTTTTTTCTTGAATTTTTTTCTCACTATTTCCCATTTCAAGCGCTGATTGAATATAATATTTATTATCACCACTGGAAGCAACAAAATCTACTTCATATCTTTTTTTTACTATGTTACCATTTTTATTTGCTTCATTAATTTCCACAACACCAATATCAATATTATACCCTCTCATTTTTAACTCATTATAAATTATATTTTCCATTATATGGTTTTCTTCTTGGTGTCTAAAATTGAGTCTGGCATTTCGAAGCCCAATATCTTCAAAATAGTATTTATATGGTGAGTTAATGTATTTTTTTCCTTTAATGTCATATCTTTGTACTTTGCTTATAAGAAATGAATCTTGAAAGTAATCTATATATTTGCTTATAACTTTATCACTTAATTTTTTGTGTTTTTCACTTTTGAATGTGTTTGATAATTTTAATGGATTTGAAAGTGATCCAATAGATGATGATAAAACATCTAATAATTCATTTAATTCCTCTTTATTTTTTGTTTTTTTATGCCTTTCTAAAATATCTGAAATATAAACCTTTTCAAATAGTTGCTTTAGATAATCTTCTTTTCGTTTTTTTGTATTGCATGACAATATAAAAGGCATTCCACCATAATTGTAATAATCATCCCATGCTTCATAAATGGTACCTTTGTAGGCAGAAACATATTCCTTAAAACTTAATGGAAAAACATGAACTTCATCTCCTCTGCCTCTAAATTCAGTAATTACATCACTAGATAAAAATTTTGAATTGCTACCTGTAACATATATATCCGCGTTTTTTATATGCATCAAACTATTTAAAACATCCTCAAATTCATCCATTAGTTGAACCTCATCTATTAATACATAATATATTTCATCATCAACAATCTTCTTTTTTACATATTCTAACATGTTATCAGGATTTCTTAATTCTTTGTATAATCTATCATCTAGTGATATATCAATTATATGATCTTTTCTTATGCCTTTGTCTATTAAATAGCTATAAAATAATTGGAACAATAAATAAGTTTTTCCAGATCTTCTTAATCCTGTTATTACTTTTATTAATCCATTTTGTTCTCTTTCTTTTAATTCATTTAAATAATAATCTCTTTTTATTTCCATGAAAATCACCTTATTTCTATATTTAATATACTAATTTTTTTTGGATAAGTCAATGTATATGGTCGAATTTTTGCATTTTTATGCATTTTTTCGGCTATATGGTTTTGTGTGATTTTTTTAAATTATTTTTGTTAATATATTTTACCATGTATATCTAAACATATAAATTTACCACTTTTTTTGTAATCTATGACATTTTTTCAAAAATAAGTATCATTATAGTTGATTGGTATCCAGAAAACTTTCGAAGCTCTGGGTCAATTTTTTATATAGAAAGAAAAGAAACGAAAGAACACAAGAGTAACGAATAATTATTAAAATATCTTGTTTCTTATATGATGTGAATCATTTCTAGAAAATAACCTGATAATAGACCTATTAGAGGTGATAAAACTAAGGCGTATATTGGTAAATAATATATTATTTTTCTATATGTTTTATCTATTTTTTGATTTATTTTTTTATTAAATCTAACTATTAAAGCTACTATAGAAACAATAATTGAAGGATATATTAATGCTTGAACTAACATATATCCTAACATTCCCCATTCAATACTTGTATCAGCTGAGCTTAGAATAGGCGACCATTTCATTATCATAGGCAAAATAACAATTTCATACAAAAACATAAATAGTATAAATGTTGAAATAATTAAAATTATATTTTTATTTTTTTTAGACATTGTTTACCCCCTTTTTTTTAACGTCATATCACTTTCGTACATAATTATACCGCAAAAATGAACAAAAGTGTATATGTAAAATTGTACAAAGTAATTGATTTTTGAACAAAAAGTAAGCATCATTTACTTATACTTAAAATTAATTTAAAACTTTTTTTGTTTTCACTAAATAATAGAGGTCGAATTTTTGCATTTTTATGCATTTTTTCGGCCATAAAATTTTTATAAATTCTAACTAACACTAAATATAACGCACTAACAAAAAATTGTCTTAATTTTCACAATGTATCAGAAATATTTTAATATTTACTTTTTGTTCTTCAATGTGTTATTATATAATTGGAGGAAACAATATGAATAAATATATGAATTTAGCTTTGGAAGAAGAAAAAGAAGGTGTACAAAATAATCATGGTGGCCCTTTTGGAGCCGTAATTGTTAAAGATAATCAAATTATTTCTAAAGGACATAATGAAGTTTTAAAACAAAAAGATCCAACTTGTCATGCGGAAATTATAGCTATTCGAAATGCTTGTAAAAAATTAAATACTTTAGATTTAAAAGGATGTACTTTATATACTACTTGCGAACCATGTCCTATGTGTCTATCAGCTATTATTTGGTCTAATATCGATAATGTTTTTTATGCTTGTACCAAAAACGATGCCGCAGAAATAGGCTTTCGCGATGAAATGATTTATGACTTCATTAAAGGAAAAAATCAAGATCTTTTAAATTTAAAACAAATTGATAGAGATGCTTGTATTGAACATTTTTTATCTTATAAAGGTGACAACTATTAAAAAAAGCTTTTTAATTTAAAGCTTTTTTATTTTTTATCACTTGTTTCAACATATTTTGCTTCCCCTAAGCCTAAAATTAGATAGAAAATACTATTAAAGAAAAGCAATCCTAATGTATAACCAATTCCTTTGCCAAATGATTTAGAAAGTTTATAGCATTGATAAATATTAATAGCTATTGCTACAAGTAAGGCTACCGTTACAGCAATGGTGTTTGGTACTACAGCTACACCTGAAGCGATAATAAGAACTAAAAGCCACCAAGGTGAAATTCCAGAAATTTTATATAAAGTAACTAGATTATAAACTGGGATAAAAATCTTCCATCCAGGTTGACCAGCTTTTTTAAATAATTTCCAAAGGGCGACAAAACCAATAATGGTCCAAACAAGAGCATAAAATAAAAGCATACCAAAAAGAGTTCCCATTGTCATTGCTAAATTTTGTTGTACTTCTGGACTAAAACTTTCAAAAGCATTAGTTACTTGATTTATCATTTCAGTTGCTTGAGCATCAGTCATCCAACATACCTCCTTTCAAATAACTTAATTTTATTATACTAATCACTTTATATTCTGTCAATTTAATCAAAAATAAAAACAGAAATTTTGAACTGAACCCCAAAAGTTGGACAGTTTATAAATAGTTTCTAATTAGAGGATTGTAACCTATAATTTACAGGTGA
>CANQAO010000078.1 GCA_947589375.1 uncultured Bacilli bacterium
TTCAGTTATAATACAAAATATAGTAGAAAGGAGAATCTAATACAGGTCTTAAAGACCATAATTAGATTATACGTGATAGGATGAAAAAAATAATAATAATTCTAGCTACATTATGTTTAGTTTTTGGTTTAAGTGGCTGTAAGCCTAAAACATATGATGAAATTAGTTATCAAGAATTAAATCAAATGATAGATAATAAAGAAGATTTTATATTAATGCTTGGAGCTGAAACTTGTTCAGCTTGTTCAGCTTTTAAAATAACCTTAAACAAAGTTATTGAAGACTATGGAGTAGATGTTAAATATTTAGATAACGATAAATTAAGTGAAGAAGAAAGTTCAGAACTTTTATCAAAATTTTATTTTAGTGGTACCCCAACTACTGTCTTTGTCGAAAACGGCCAAGAAAAAGATACCAATGAACGTATTGAAGGTAGTCAAAAATATAGTAAAGTTGTTTCAATTTTAAAAGAAAAAGGATATATAAAGGAGTAGATATAATGCCACAAAATAATTTAAATCCAAATGACTTTCCCATTATAACTAATTATTGTGAAGATTTAACCGCTAAACAATATATTACTAATCCTGCCATTGAAAGAGAAGATGAAATCAAAAAAACTATGTTAGTGCTGCTGACACCTGAAAAATCAGCTTTATTAGTTGGTAAAGCCGGTATTGGTAAAACAGCTATTGTCGAAGGCATCGCTTATAAAATTCAAAGGAATGATGTTCCTAATGCTTTACAAGGATATCACATTCTTAAAATTAATTCATCATCAATGTTAGGGAAAATGGTAGTTAATGGTAAAGAAGAATCCGTAACTAATTTATTAGTCTCTGAACTTAAAAGAGCTCCTAAAACTATCTTATTTATCGATGAAGTACATACCTTAATTGGTGGTAATCAAGATGGGCCAATGGATTTAGCCAATATCTTAAAACCCGCTTTAGATCGTGGTGATATTAAAGCTATTGGAGCTACAACAACAATGGAATATGAAACTTATATTATTCGTGATAGAGCTTTTTTAAGACGTTTTGATCGTATTGATGTTGAAGAACCAACCCATGAAGCCACAGTCCAAATATTATTAGGAACCATTCCTAAAATTGAATATCGCACCGGCATAAAAATGCTACCGAATAGTTATTTAGCCAAAGAACTTATGGAGTCTATTGTCGATGCTACTTCTGAATTTAAAAGAGTTTATGGAATTTCCGCAATGTATCCTGATGTTTCTTTATCAGTGTTATCTGGAGCTTTTTCAAATGCTTTATTTGAAAATAGACAAATTGTCGGTATTTTAGATGTTTATATGGCTATTAAAAATAGCAAACGAATTTATCCTGATAGTAGGGTTAAAGAATGTGAAATATTTAGACAAAAATTTAAACGAGTTTGTGAGACTGAAAACATCGTTTTGCCAGAAGTTAAACTAGAAGAAATTGATAATGATTTAGATCTATAAAATAGAATGGAGGCCATAATATGAATAAACAAATTAAAAATTACCTAATTTTAATTGTTATATTAGTGATAACTATAGTAGCCGTCTTTTATGCTAGAAATTATTATTTACAAACCAAAGAGTACTATAGTGATAACTCAGTTATGTTAGATGTAGTAAGAGAAATCCATGAAGATGAAATAAATAACTATACTTTAGAAAATCCGAAATTTATATTATATACAGCTTCCGAACAAAATGAAAATATTAAATCATTTGAAAATAGTTTAAAAAATTTTATTGCCACTGAACAATTAAATAATGATATTATTTATTTAAACCTAGATGAAACTAACAAAAACAAATTAAAAAACACTTTAAAAAAAATAGCTAGTAGCAAACTAAAAAACAAAATTACCATAGATAGTGCAGTCTCCATATACATCGTCGATAATGGACAAATAATTAAAGTTATTAATAATGCCCAAAAATACGATATAAATGCTTTAGAAAAGCAAATTAAAAATTATGGAGTTTTAACTGATGATTAACGTTGTCTTATTCGCACCTGAAATTCCACAAAATACAGGTAATATTATGCGTACCTGCGCAGCTACTAATATCAAATTACATTTGATAAAACCACTAGGATTTAGCTTAGATGAAAAAAGCATTAAAAGATCAGGCGCTAATTATATTAATGCTTGTGATTATACTATTTATGAAAATTTTGAAGATTTTGAAAGTAAAAACCAAGGAACTTATTATTTTTTAACTAGATATGGTCATAAACCACATACGTCTTTTGACTATAGTGATCCAGAAGAAAAAATATATTTAATTTTTGGTCGAGAAAGCACCGGCATTCCTAAAGAAATCTTAAAAAAACATTTAGACACTTGTCTTAGAATTCCCATGACCGATAAAGTAAGAGCGCTTAACTTATCAAATTGTGTCGCTATTATGGTATATGAGGTTTTAAGACAACAAAATTATAATAACCTTTTAAGAGAAGAACCTTTTAAAGGGAAAGATTATTTAGAAAAAGATTAAAAAAGAGGTTATAGAAGAATAAAATTAATAAAGGAGGGGAAACATGGAACTTTTAACAAATTGGATATTTTGGGCGATTATTGTAGCCATTGTAATTGTTATGGCGATTATTGGTTATTTAGCTGAGGGGACCGCTTTAGGTAGTAAAAAGAGCCGTAAAAAACAAGGACAGGCAAATACTTCAGAGGTAAATGAAATAAACACTGAAGATGCTCCTGCCCCTAGTGCATGGACTGGAGAAGTCAAAGCTGCAGATAAAACTCATGAACAAATTCACGAAGTGCCTACCGCTGAAGATTGGACTACTTTGCCAACGACTTCACCGGAAACAGTAGCTGCGGCACCTCAAGTGGGAAATGAAGAAACTTTATTTAATGAAAAAGCCCCAGAAAATAAAGAGCCAGAGGTTTCAATCGGCACTAATATGACATTAAATGAAGCTTTAGCTAAATCTACTGATAGTCCATCAGCACCACAAACTCCAGCTGATGATGTGCCAGAAGTCATTAATTTAGATGATGTAGCACCTGTATTAGAGCCAGTTACTACTACGACTGAAGCTTCTGTACCAGCTACACCACAAGAAGTAGCGCCTACTTTAGAATCAGCACCTATATCAGAAGTAGCACCAGCTGCACCAACTCCAGAACCCGCACCAGTGCCAGAAGCGCCTATGCCAACTGAACAAAAAACAGAACAAGCTACAGATGTATGGCAATAATAAAAACTTTTAATGCGAATTAATTAAATTCGCATTTTTTCTTAATACAATAGGAAAGTCATACAAGAGAAAATTGAAAATAAAAAAGTAAGTAAATAAAAAAAGGGCACAAGAAAATGCAGGGCGTTAGCTCTGCTTTTTAAAAAAGTAAAAAAACTAATTTTCTTTATAAATGTGATGATATCCTCTCTTAGATTTGTAATCTATAGGTACGCATTTGTCAAAATTACATTTAGAACAAACAGTATAAGGTGGAGTAGAAATAGGTAAACCATTCCACTCATCTTCCTGTTCAAATTCTAAAACAGCTTCTAAAGGAGCTTCAAATTTGTGTTTACACTTAGGACAAATATAAACAACAACCTTACCACTCAATTTAAAAGGGTAAGAATTAAAATCAAATTTTTCAATACTAGACATAAAACACCTCACTTTCAATTTATCAGGACAACGAATTCAGTTCTGACATCACATTTAGGACAGTTATAAGGATTTCTTTTAAAACTTTTTAAAATAGATAATTCATGTTTTAAAATAGATTTTCTAAAACTTTTGACTGCCTTGTTAACTAACATAACCATTTTATCATGAAGTTTATGTTTTTTTCTATAAAAACCATAATATCTAATAATTTTAAAATTTGTAGGGACGAAATGATTGATTAAAGTAATAATAAACTGTTCAGCAGAGATAGTGATTTCATGATAACTTTCATCTTTATGATCATTGTAACAAAAGGTAACATTTTTACCATCATAATTAATAATTCTATTTTCACTAATAGGGACTCTGCCACAATATCTAGTAACATATTCAATACCATCTTTAAGATTTTTAAATTCTTTTTTTTCAGCATAAACATAAAAACCATTAGGATGATTTTTATAAGATAAAAATTTTTCTTTTTTGAAAGAAGGGCCAATTTCTTCTTCTAATAAGTCAAGAAGAATTTTTTGAAATCTTTTAGATAAAGCATTAAAATCAAAATATTCAAATTTAGAAATTAAGCCGTTTGAACATAATTTCATTTCGGCAATTAGAACATGAATATGGGGATTCCATTTTAAATCTCTACCAAAGGTATGAAGAAAAGCGAAGAAACCAGGAGTAGATTTAATTTTACTAATATATTTTTTCATTTTTTTTCTTTTCTTATCATACTTAAAAGATTCATTAAATAAAGACCAAATAGTTAGGTTAACGGCTTTGAATAAGATGTTTATTCTTCTTTTAAAAGGATGATAGAAATATTTTCTAAGTTCTTTAGGTATAGTAAAAACAATTTGTCGATGTTTACAATTATAAGCAGTCTGTAAGATATTTTCTACACGTTCATTTTTGTATTTATAACCACAAGAAGGACACATACGAGATTTACAGGTATGACCCACAAAGATAAAATCATGGCATTTAGGGCATTGAAAAACAGAACAGCCTAAATTTTTATTATGACAATCAATAATTTTTTGGATTTCCAAAGGAGCATTAGGTCTTTTCTTATCAATGCTTTCTTTATGTTTTTCGTAGACATCTTTCCAATGATCTTCAAATATTTTGGCAATTAAACCTGTTTTTTTAGAAGAATTATAATTAGGATTAATATATCCATCTTCATTAAACATGTTTTCATCATAATCATTATCAAGATAATATTCTTTAAATTCATCTATTGAAACACTACTATTCATACTTTAATTATACAACAAACTATTGATTTAACAAATAGTTTTAGGATTACAAAAAGAATTCCGTCAGGAATTCTTAATGAAAAATTTATTTTTCATTTTTCTTGT
>CANQAO010000079.1 GCA_947589375.1 uncultured Bacilli bacterium
TTTCCAAGTGTTTTCCCTCCTTTAGAATTCTAATCCATTTTCGCGAGCAGCTTCAGCTAAAGCTTTTACACGACCATGATATAAGTATCCGCCTCTATCGAATACTACTTTTGTTATTTTTGCTTTTTTTGCTCTTTTAGCAATTAATTCTCCGACTTTGGTAGCTGCTTCTACATTTCCACCATTTTCTAGTTTTAGTTCTTTATCAATTGAAGAAGCACTTACTAAAGTTTTACCTAGATTGTCATCGATGATTTGTGCGAAGATATTGCTATTAGATCTAAACACATTAAGTCTAGGAATCTCAGCACTACCTGAAATATTTTTTCTAACTCTTGCATGTCTAGCCTTTCGAGCATCATTACGACTTTGTTTTTTTATCATAATATCTTCTCCTTTACTTTAATTAAGCAGCTTTCTTACCAACTTTACGGATAATGTGTTCATCTTTATAACGAATACCTTTTCCTTTGTATGGTTCTGGTTTTCTGATTTTTCTAATGTTAGCGGCAAATTCACCAACTAATTGTTTATCAATACCTTTAACAGTAAGTTCAGTATTACTTGGATTATCTAAAGTAATGCCTTCAGGTATTTCAACTGTTACGGGATGAGAATATCCCGCTGATACCACTAGTTCTTTACCTTTAACATTAAAACGATATCCGACACCTACTGATTCTAATTGTTTTTCAAAACCTTTAGTAACACCAATAATCATATTATTGATGTTAGCATTAGCTGTTCCATGGAAACTTTTATATTCGTCGCTTTTTCTTTCGACTTTAACTTCGTTTCCTTCAATTTTTACAGTAATATTTTTGTTAATTTCCGTAGAAAGTTCACCTTTGGGACCTTTAACTGTAACAATATTACCGTTTGTAGTAACAGTAACGCCTTCAGGAATGGTAAGTATTCTATTTCCAATTCGACTCATTTTTTGTCCTCACTTTCTACCAAATGTAAGCTAATACTTCGCCACCTAGTTTTTGTTCTTTAGCTTGTTTACCTGTCATAATTCCTTTAGAAGTAGACATAATAGCAATACCTAAACCATTTAAAACTTGTGGTACTTCATCAGCTTTTGCATAAACACGTAATCCTGGTTTACTAATTCTTTTAAGACCAGTAATAACACGTTCTTTTTTATTTCCATATTTAAGATTTAACACGATGGTGTTTTGAACATCACCTTTAGTAATTTTATAATCACTAATGTAACCTTCTTCTTTTAAAATTCTTGCAATTTCTTCTTTAATTTTTGAAGCGGGTACTTCGACTTCAACATATCGCATCTCATTTGCATTACGAATTCTTGTAAGCATATCAGCGATTGGGTCTGTTACCATTTATATCCTCCCTTCTTCTTCCAAATTACCAGCTAGATTTTCTAACCCCTGGAATTTGTCCTTTATAAGCTAACTCTCTAAAGCAAATACGGCAAATGCCATATTTTTTAAGTACTGAATGTGGTCTACCACAAATTTGGCAACGAGTATATTCACGTACTTTGAATTTTGGCTTTCTGTTAGCTTTTACAATCATACTTTTTCTTGCCATATTTTCCTCCTAATTATTATTTTCTAAATGGCATACCGAAACCTTTTAGTAAATCTAATGCTTCTTCATTAGTTTTAGCGGTTGTAACAAATACGATATCCATTCCACGCACTTTAACAACGTTATCATAATCTATTTCTGAGAAAATTAATTGTTCTGTAAGACCTAAAGTATAATTACCTCTGCCATCAAATGATTTTGGATTAATACCTCTAAAGTCTCTTACTCTAGGTAATGTAATACTAATTAATTTATCTAAAAAGTTATACATGTTGTCGCCTCTTAAAGTGACTTTGCAGCCAATAGCGTGACCTTCACGAATTTTAAATCCGGCAATAGCTTTTTTGGCTTTTGTAATTACTGGTTGTTGTCCAGTAATTAATTTTAA
Organism: uncultured Bacilli bacterium; assembly: GCA_947589375.1. Taxonomy (GTDB): domain Bacteria; phylum Bacillota_I; class Bacilli_A; order RF39; family UBA660; genus Coprosoma. Next base: position 1,949 of record CANQAO010000079.1, read on the forward strand.
GTCGTTTACTGCTGCTTCTAAAAATTTAGAATTGCTTGTCGCATCACCGACACCCATATTGATAACAATTTTATCTAATTTAGGTAATTCCATTACACTTTTGTAACCATATTTTTCTCTTAAATTAGGTATGATTTCTTTACTATATTTTTCTTTTAGGCGGTTCATCTAATGCCCTCCTTTCTGTCAAGTTTATCTAATTGTTTTAACTTTTTCTTTGGATTTTTCTTTAGAACCATATAAAATTTCATTGATTGATTCACCATGTTCTTGATAAATCATTATCATGGCTACCTTTTCGGCATACTCGGTCATTTGTTTAAATCTTGCAGCCTCAATCTTATATTCTAAATTATCACGAAACGTATATAGTTCGTCATAAGACATATCTTGAAACTTTTCTACAAGATCAATCATTTCTTTTGTGGTTTCTACTATTGCATCTTTGACTTTAAGATCCTCTGGTGCGTCTTGCCACATTTTAAGCATGTATTCACGATTTAAAATACTATTTATTAAATATTCTCTAGCACTTAAACTATGTCCTTTTTTTGGGTCCTCTTTTAATTCTTTTTTTCCATTAAACCAAGTTTTAATTCCCATAAAATCTCCTATAATTAATCAAGTTTTTCATTAGATTTTCTTGACACTCTTATTTTTTTACCATCTTTATTAGTAGTGTGTCCTATTCTTGATGCCTTTTTGCTTTTAGGATCAATTATCATTACATTAGACACATGAATTGGTCTTTCGATTTCGATAATTTGTCCTTGTTCGCCACCGTTTGGTTTCATATGCTTATGGGCGATATTAACACCTTCAACGATGACTTTATCGTCAGCTTTAAGGGTTTTTATAATTTTGCCTTCTTTGCCTTTGTCTTTTCCAGCAATGACAACTACTTTATCTCCTTGTTTTAATTTCATATTATTCCTCCAAACGATTATAACACTTCTTTAGCAAGTGATACTATTTTCATAAAATCTTTCTCACGAAGTTCTCGTGCGACTGGTCCAAATACACGAGTTCCTACAGGTGTTTTATCATCTTTAATAATAATGCAGGCATTATCATCAAATTTGATATAAGACCCATCGTTTCGTCTTAGACCTTGTTTTGTTCTAACGATAACAGCTTTAACAACTTTTCCTTTGCCAACTGTTCCGTTTGGTGTTGCTTTTTTAACTGTTGCAACAACGATGTCTCCAATATTACCAGTTTTAACTTTGCTGCCACCCAATACTCTAATTACTAATACCTCACGAGCACCAGAGTTGTCAGCTACTTTTAAACGGCTTTCTGATTGAATCATATTATTCCTCCTTCATTCAGCTATAAAATAACTGCTTTTTCTACTACTTCGACTAAACGGAAATGTTTAGTTTTTGATAGTGGTCTTGTTTCTCTGATTCTTACGGTATCTCCAACTGCTGCTTCATTCTTTTCATCGTGTGCAGCATATTTTTTAGAGTATTTAGCTCTTTTTCCGTAAAGTTTGTCTTTTGTGTAAGTTTCTACTAATACCGTAATAGTTTTATCATTACCCGCACTAGTTACTTTTCCAACTAATTCTTGTTTTCTTTCCATAAATATCCTCCTTAGTCTTGTAATTCACGTTCACGTAAAATGGTTTTCATACGTGCAACGGTCTTTCTAAGTTCGTTTATTCTAGCTGGTTTTTCAAGACTACCTGTGGCTTTACTGAAACGTAAATTGAATAATTCTTCTTTGCACTCAGCAATTTTTTGTTTTAATTCTTCATCGCTAAGTTCTCTTATTTCTTTACTTTTCATTGACTTCACCACTTTCTTTCTTAACAAACTTACACTTGATTGGAAGTTTGTGCATAGCTAAGCGTAATGCTTCTCTAGCTACTTCTTCACTAACTCCAGCTACTTCAAACATAACTTTACCTTTTTTAACGACAGCAACCCATGATTCTGGAGCACCTTTACCTTTACCTTGACGAGTTTCAAGTGGTTTTTTCGTAAGTGATAAATGTGGGAAAATATTGATCCAAACTTTACCACCACGTTTCATATAACGAGTCATAGCTACACGGGCAGCTTCGATTTGTCTTTGACTAATCCAAGCCCCTTCTAAAGCCATTAACCCATAATCTCCGAAATTAACTTTAGTATTTCCTCTAGCATTTCCTTCGTATCTTAAACGGTGAGGACGACGATATTTAGTTCTCTTTGGAATGACTGCCATCTTTTACGCCTCCCTTGTTTTTCTTTTCAGGAAGGATTTCTCCCTTATAAATCCATACTTTAACGCCGATTTTACCATAAGTAGTGTCGGCTTCTTTAGCTGCATAATCGATATCAGCTCTTAAAGTATGAAGGGGAATAGTTCCTTCGGTGTAACCTTCGCTTCTGGCGATTTCAACACCATTTAAACGTCCTGATACTAAAGTTTTAATTCCTTTGGCTCCTGATTTCATTACATTTCTAATTGCTTTTTTTTGCGCTACTCTAAATGATACACGGTTTTCAATTTGATGAGCGATATTCTCAGCAACTAAGGCCGCTACCATATTAGGGTTTTTAATTTCCTTGATTGAAATATGAAGTTCTTCTTTAACAATCTTAGAAAGTTCTTTTTTTAGCTTTTCAATTTCATCGCCACCATGACCGATTACCACTCCAGGTTTAGCCGTATTAATGATAACTTCAGTCTTGTCAGCGGTTCTTTCAATAAGAATACTTGAAACTGCTGCGCCAGCTAATTTCTTTTCTAAAAACTTACGGATTTTATAGTCATTATTAAGGTTTTTCGCGAAATCTTTACCTTCAGCATACCAATTAGATTCCCAACCTTTATTGACTCCGATTCTAAGTCCGACTGGACTAACCTTTTGACCCATCAGTTTACCTCCTTTGCTTAATTTTTCTCACTTAC
>CANQAO010000080.1 GCA_947589375.1 uncultured Bacilli bacterium
GGGATAATAATGATTAATAAAAGAGGATTGTGGTTTTTAACGCTTTTTAGTTTGATATTAGTACTTAGTGTTTATTACATAACAATGCCTAGTGAATTACTTATGACATCTAATAATAAACAACCTTCGAAAACAGAAAAAGTTTCAGTAACTGAAGAAGATACCGAAAGCGCTGAACTAGTAGCTTTAAGAGTAGAGTCTGAAGAACAATTATTAGATGAAATTAACGAACTTAAAACCATACTTACCAATGCCAAATCAACGGCTGAAGAAAAAAATACCGCTTTTGAAAAAATGCAAAAACTAAATCAAAATAGGGGTACTGAAGAGGCCATTGAGAAAAAAATTAAAAAGGAACATAATTTAAAAGCTTTTGTGAAGATAAATGGTAGTGATGTATCAGTAGTGATTGATAGTAAGAAACATGATAAAACTATTGCCAATAAAATTATGCGCACAGTTCAGGAAGAATTTGATAGTCATGTAGCGGTATCTGTAAAATTTCAAAAATAGCTCTTAAAACAAGAGTTTTTTTTCATATAATAGGCTTTTTCTTTCACTTGTAAACTCATGGTGCATAAAATAATATGAGTAAATATAAACCACCCAACTTAGGAAGTGAGGGAAATATGAAAAAGGGTATTTTAACAAAACGAGAACGTGAAGTATTCGAATTATTAATTCAAAACAAATCAACTAGTGAAATTGCTTTAGAACTTAAAATAAGTGAAAAAACAGTTCGCAACCACATATCAAATGCGATGCAAAAACTTGGTGTTAAAGGTCGTGCAGGAGCTGTCGTAGAACTCTTAAAACTTGGAGAACTTTCATTATAAAAAGGTTAATAAACTAGCCTTTTTTTCATATCATTTAAATAGGTGAAGAAAATGTTAAAAAAAATAAGTCTGCGAAAAATCGGCTTAACTTCGGCCGCTTTACTTGCCCTTACTTTGATTTATTTACTGCCAAGCAATAATGAGAAATTAAATGTCACTTCGGATTTAGAGTATGTCGATAATGCTCAAAATGTCAGTCCCATATTTTTGATTGATAAAAATAGTTATGCCGCCTTAACGACAGTCTCCGTTTCGAGTTCGAAAGTCACTGACAAGGCTAGAGAACTTTTAAACATTTTAACTGTCGGCGGCGCTGATGCGAAAATTCCTAGTGGGTTTAATGCTATTATTCCGCCAGATACCGAAGTCAATAGTATTAGTTTTGATAATGGTATTTTAAAAGTGGATTTTTCGAAGGAACTTTTAGATGTTAAAGAAGAATATGAAGAAAAACTAATTGAAACGATTGTTTATACTTTAACTTCTATTGAAAATGTGAATAAAGTTATTTTATATGTCGACGGGGAAATTTTAACGAAATTACCTAAAAGCAATATTAATTTACCAAGTACTTTAGATCGGTCTTTTGGGATTAATAAAAAATACGATCTTACTAGTACGGATAATATTAATGATGTAACGGTTTATTATATTAATGAAATTAATGATAAATATTATTATGTGCCCGTGACAAAATATTTAAATGATAATCGTGATAAGATTACAATTATTATTGATGAACTAACGGCGGGCTATAATTCCAGTTTAATGAGTTTTTTAAATGAAGATACGAAACTAGTAGCCAGCACAGTTAACGATAAAAAAATGAGTTTAGATTTTAATTCATATATTTTTGATGATTCGATTACTAAATCAGTGTTAGAAGAGGTAATATACACTATTTGTTTGTCCGCTAAGGACAATTATGACATTGATGAAGTGTCTTTAAGCGCTGATAATAAAGAATTTTTTAAAACTGCTGTAAAAGGTCTTGAAACCCTTAAAGAATTGTAGTATAATGAGCTTGCACTTATAAAAGTGTTAGCTGTCTTCGTAGCTCAGCTGGATAGAGCAACGCCCTTCTAAGGCGTGGGTCGAAGGTTCGAATCCTTCCGGGGACGCCAGTTAAGAAAAAACCCTTTGATTTCAAAGGGTTTTAATGTGCATTATTTTATATATAATAGGAAAGTCATACAAGATAAAATCATAGAAATTATGTGAGATTGTAAAATGTTATATTTTGATATATAATATTATGTGATTAATGGAGGATTAATTTAATATGTACGATATTGATTTGAATTTATATAAAACTTTTTACGTTGTAGCAAAATACAATAGTTTTACTAAGGCATCAGAAAAACTTTATATATCCCAGCCAGCAGTAACACATGCAATAAAAAAATTAGAAACTCAGCTAGATGTTGAACTTTTTAAACGTGATTCAAAAGGTATTTCATTAACTAAAGCTGGAGAATTAGTATATCATTACGCAGAACATTTATGCGAACTTGCTGAGGCAAATAAAAATTTAATAGATGATTTAAATGATATTAAGAAAGAAGTTTTAAATATCGGTGTTCCCACACATATCGGAACATTCTATTTTGTAAATTATTTAAAGCTTTTCAATCAAATATATCCCAATGTAAAAGTTAATATTATAAATAAAAAATCTGATGAAATGTTAAATATGCTTATAAAAAGAGAGCTAGATATAGTTATTGATACCAATATGGCTACTCCTAATGATAGCACAATAAAAGTTCAAAAGGTTTTTGATCTAGAAAGTTGTTTTGTTTGCAATCATCAATACAAAGACATTTCTAAAAAAGGAAAACTTGCTCCAAAAGATTTGAATCAATATCCTTTAATTCTTCCAAGCTCTACTACTGCCAATAGAAAAATGATCGATAAATATTTTAAAGAAAAAAATGTTATTTTAAAACCTCTTGTAGAAGTTAATTCTTCATCAATTACTAAAGGAATCATAAATCAAGGTATTGGTATTGGATGGATGATAAAAGAATTTATAAAAGATGATTTAAAATCCGGAAAATTATATGAAGTAAAAGTAGATATTAATCAAGTTTTAACGCCTGTTAGTATAGCATATCATACTAAATACGTTAATGATGTTGCTAAAGCATTTATAAAAATATTTAAAGATAGTAACTAGCAAATTCTTTTTGAATTTGTTTTTTTGTTATAAACAAAATTTATGATGTATAAAAAATATATATTGGTCAATTTGAAATAAAGCTTGTATAATCTTTATTAAAGGAGAGATGGCTATGGGAAAATATATTGATATGCATGTTCATACAAATAAATCAGATGGTATGTTTTCATGTAATGAGGTTGTTGATATGGCTCATGAAAATAATACTGAAATATTAGCTATAACAGATCATGATACTATAAATGGTATAAATATGTTTCAAAATTGTTTGTATGAAGATATGAAGGGTGTAAAAGGGGTAGAATTTTCATCATATATAATTCAAAACGGACAAAAAATAAGGCTACATATTTTAGGATATGGATTTGATGAAAATAATGAAAAGTTAGCCATTTTATTAACTGAAACGAAAGAAAAGAGATTAAATGCTCACATTGAATTATTAAATTTTTTGCAAAAAAGATTAAAAAAATTACCAGAAAAAAGTCTTGCAAGTTTAGATATGGAAAAATATTGTTGGTTTGATAGAGAAGTTATCAAATGCATGGAACAAGAGAATTTTCCTCTTGAAACAATAAATTATTATAAACAATATTTTAAAACTAATAGATTTAGTTATGGTACTGATTACGATTTACCTGTAAGTAGGGTAATTGATGGAATACATGCTGCTGGTGGACTGGTAGTTTTTGCACATCCAATGGCATATAAATTAAGTCGTGAACAGGTAGAGCCAATTATCAAAAATCTTGTATCATTAGGAATAGATGGTATTGAAGTATATCAATCAGACTGTAGTTATGCAGATAGTGAATTTTTACAAAAGCAAGCAGCAAAATATAATGTATTAACGTCAGTCGGTAGTGATTTTCATAGACTTATAAATTCTGATGGAAGATTAATAGGGCATGGAATAGATGACAATTTATGTATCCAAGAAACGTCATTAACAAATAAAATTTTATCAAAAAAAATGTATTTTTCTAAAAAGAATTAAAGGAGAATTTGTATATGAAAGTATTTATATCTTGTCCATTTTCTGGGCTTTGTAATGACAATAAATATGAAATAAAAGATAAATATAAAACATTTTTCTTAAACTTGATTTCTATGATAGAAAACAAAGGTCATGAGTGTTATTTGGCTATTCGTGAAGAACAATGGGGAGAATATTATAAAAATCCTCAAGAAAGTACAATGAGAGATTATAATGCATTGAAAGATAGTGATTTTTTAATCGTGATACCTGGAAATAATACTTCAAATGGTATTTCTGGAGGTGTACATATAGAATTAGGTTGGGCGTCAGCATTAAATAAAAAAACGCATATCTTAGTTGAAGAAGATTTTCCATATTCACCAGTTTTACTTGGTTTAGATGCATTAACCCCAACATATTATCACAAGTGTAATCATTTTTTGGATGATGCCATGCTTAATTGTATAGAAAACATAATTATTGAAGAAGGCAGTAAAGAGAGATGATTGTATGTATTTGAAATTAATTGATGAAGATATTAGTGAACTATCATATTATTACGATACGCCATTTTATGTGTATTTATCACTAACAAATTTATGTAATGCTAATTGTGTATTTTGTGAAGTTAGAACAAACAAAGAGAAGAAATGTGCTATAGATATTAAAAAAACAATAGATGAGTTAGCTGATTTAGGAACAAAATATATTCATTTTACAGGTGGTGGCGAACCTTTTGTAAACGATGATATATTTGAATATTTAGGATATTGCACTCAAAAAGGTATAAAAATAATTC
>CANQAO010000081.1 GCA_947589375.1 uncultured Bacilli bacterium
TATAAAATTCTCACGTCGACTCCATTAGCAGCTTTTTCTTTTAAAATTTCTAAAATACCATTCCACATTTTACCTTCGTTGATAATAAAATATTCCATAAAGATAAATTTTTCGGCTTTTTTTAATTCTTTTAACAATTCGGGATAAAATTTTTCGCCGAAGTTATAATAAGTAATTTCATTATTAGTACTAACATAGTTATTAGTTCTATTCATTAAATACATCAAATTATCTAAATCTTGGTTATCGATATCTTGTTTGATCTGATCATCTTGAACTAAATATTGACTATACTCTTTCTCATAGGCAAAAATATTTCTTAATAACTTATTTTTAGAATAACTTTTGCCTAACGTAATAAGTAAAATGGCGCCAAAGATAGGACAGATTAAAATAAGTATTACCCATGGTAAATCATTTGAAAGTCTAGTACTTTCTTTCAATATTCCAAGGACTATAAGGATACTTATCAAACTATAAAGTAAAGTAATAACTCCTAAATATTTGTAAAAAAATAGTCTGATTATTATTGAAAAACCTAATTGTAAAATTACGCCTAATATTACAATAGTAATTCTTTTAAGGGTTTTTGCCATAAATGTCACTCCTTTATCAATTAGCTAAAATACTAGTTAAAACATCTAAAATATTATTAAAAGTATCTACCCACCAATAACCAATATCCTTTAGAAAATTATTTTTGGTATCGTTATTATCGACAATTAAAACGGCTTTCAAGTTATATTCTTTTATTTTGATTTTATCCGTATACCTTTGATATTTATGGGCGAGATCTTTAATTTCCTTTTTATTACCATAAATATATAAAGTGTGTTTATTAATATAGACACTATCTTTAATAAAGGTTTTTAAAAAAGGTTTAATGGTTTTTAAATTACAAATAATATTATCGGTTTTCTTTTGATGAAAAATTTTTCTTAACTTTTTAATATTTATCGGTCTAGAGCGTTCATTAACTTTAAATTTTTTCTTGCCAAAACTTTTATGTGGTTCTTCTAATAGATTACAAATAATTATTTTTGGATTTTTATTAATGGCCGCTTTAAATTTTTCATTATGAAGGCCTATTCCTAGTAAAGTTCCTTCCATTTTTTTAATTTCATTTAATATAAAATTGTCCATTTTATCTCTCCTTTATCAGCTCATTAATCACATAGGAAGATGCGAAAATACCAGCGGCACTTGGGACAAAAGCATTAGAACCAATCTTGCCGGTTTTTATTGGTTTTTCTTTTGAAAAGACTACTGGTACTTGACCATTAATTTTTTCTTCTTTGACAAATTTACGAATTTCCTTAGCTAAAGGGTCATAACTCGTATTTTTAATGTCCGTGATTTCTAATAATTCTGGATGCATTTTATTTCCCATTCCCATGACGGAAATAAATTTTATGTTATTTTTTTTACAATGTTTGATAATTAACTTTTTAGTTGCTATCGTATCAATCGCATCAATGACAAAATCAATATGACGATCAAATAACCTTTCAATATTTTCTGCATTAATAAATTCGGGCACTTTAATAATTTGGCAGTTTGGATTTATCATTTCTTGATGTTTTTGGGCCGCGTCAACTTTAAACTTGCCAATATTATTTAAGTTCGTGAGTAATTGCCGGTTTAAATTCGTTTCATCAATTTTATCAGCATCGGCCACGATAATGGTCCCAATCGCACTTCGAACTAGTACTTCAAACGCATGACCCCCGACACCACCTAAGCCTATTAATAATACGGTTTTATTTTTTAAAATATCGATTTTATCGCCGATTAAAAGTTCTAATCTATCAAACATATAACCACCAGTTCTATTATACTCTAAAATTAGTAAACTGGTCAAAAAAAAGAACATCAATGTTCTATTTTCCTTCTTTGAAAAGATAAACGGGTATACCATAGTCATCGTAAATCACTTGACCATTAGGGGTAACTTCACCTAAGACGATAACTTCGGTAATATTTTGATAAATTTTCGTGCCATGGTCATCTTCACCAATATAAATATAGCCCCCTAAATCTAAAATAGTATTAGATGGATTAGCAATTATATGATGACCTTCGGGATAAATTTTTCTTATTGTGCCTGATTTTACTTTCAGCGTAATTTGATCAATCATGGCTAATTCTTCATTTACATTAATAACTTTTTTGATTGAATATAAGCCTAAACCAAATAACACCAGACCAAATTCGGCAAAAATTAATTTATGGGTTAAAATCATAAATATCATGAATGGGATTGTGCTTATTAAACAAATAATACTTTCTTTTTGATGCTTTTTTAATTTTATATTCAAATTGTTTAAAACGCCTTTTAGTTCCCTTGACTGCATATTACCACCTACAAATTGTTTTTTATCTTAACATTATTTCGATTGTTAGTCAACTATAATTTGCAACTTTCTTTTGTTAGATCGTGGTCGACTTTGATATCTTTGTTTTCTTTTTCTTTTGTTATACAGACTTTAACTTTATCGCTCCAAAGTTTAAACTCTGTTTTGCCATTTTCATCGATGTGAAATACACCGCTATTTGGTAGTGCCCCACGCACACCTAATTTATGAATTGTATCTTGATCAGAGTTTTTATAATCAATTCTTAAATCTAAACTTTCGTTATTACCAGCGGCTTTTGTTTGATAAGTTCTCGCCGCCGAAATTAAACCATAGCCGGTATCGACAAAGGCTTTTTCTCTTGAATTATTGATTAAGCCATAAATTATTGGCGTTGTAATTAAAGCAATAACAGCTAAAATGATAACTACCGCCAGTAACTCCAATAAAGTAAATCCTTTCCTATTCATGTTATGCCTCCTCACAATTGTGTCCCACAACACAATATTTATAATTCTTGCCATCTTTAGTAACTCGTACCTTTGTTGTTCCAGGAAAAACTTCATTAGTTCGCGGATCTTCAATATCTGCTTCTAAATTACCAGCTTCTTGTAACTCCTGAATCGTAATTTCATTGGTATCGCCATCATCTTGTGGGAGCTTGCGTAAATTAAGAGCATAGTAATCACCTGCGCCTTTAATAATTTGATTTAACTGCGCTTTATATAAATCTTCTCTATTTTCCCTTAAAGAGCGATCAATAATCGGAATGGCCAAAGCCGCTAAAATTCCTAAAATAACAATAACGCCTAAAAGCTCCACTAAAGTAAAACCTTTTTTCATATGTTCACCTCGATTATAGTTTTATTTTACACCATTTATTTTTTTAAAGTCAATCATTTTTTAAAATTAAAAAACGCTATTTTACGCGTCTTCAATTTCAAAATCATCTAAGCTATCATCATCTAAAGCAATTTTACTAATTTTGGCTTCGATATTTTTAAGTTCTTCATCGCATTCTTTAACCAAAGTCATGGCTTCCGTATATTTATTAATCGAATCATCTAAGCCAATTTCGCCTGACTCTAGAGTATTAATAATTGTTTCTAATTCTTTAACTTTTTCTTCAAATTTTTTAGCCATTTTTTTCATCTCCTATCTCTATCACTTTAGCTTTAAAAGTTCCCTTATATAATTTAATACTAACTACATCACCAAGTTCTTTGACATCTTTAACTACTTGACCATTACTATAAGTAATACTATAGCCTCTATTTAAAGTATTTAATGGATTTAAAAGGTTTAATTTTCCGATAATAATGTGTAGATTGGTTTTATTATTTTCGTATTTGCGCATCATCAATTCTTTAATTTTATGTTCTAATAAATCGAGATTTTGTTTTTTATTTTCGTAAATTAAATGAGGATTTTTAATGACAAATGAATTTTTAAGGGAATCTAAATATAGTTTTTGATAATTAACTTTTTTGATCATCGCTTCTTTTAATCTAATATTAAGCTGATTAATATAAGTAATTAAATCGGTAATATTAGGTACGGCCATTTCCGCTGCTCCCGTAGGTGTGGGTGCTCTTAAATCAGCCACAAAATCACTAATGGTAAAATCGATTTCATGACCGACAGCGCTTATCACTGGTATTTTGCAGTCATAAATAGCGCGCGCGACTATTTCTTCGTTAAAGGCCCATAAGTCTTCAATCGAACCACCGCCACGGCCAATGATTAAAACATCCAAATCATAATTTTCAGCTTTTTTTATGTTTTTAACAATATCTTCTTTGGCATTTTCCCCTTGAACTAAAGTCGGAAATAAAATAATTTCACATATGGGATAACGTCTTTTAATCGTCGTAATAATATCTCTAACGGCCGCGCCAGTACTGGCAGTAATGACCCCGACCTTTTTCGGATATTTCGGAATCGGTTTTTTGTGATTTTCATCAAATAAACCTTCGGCCGCTAATTCTTTTTTTAACTTTTCAAAACGAGCATATAAATTACCAACTCCATCTTCGATCATTTTATCGACATAAATTTGATAATTGCCGGTCGGCTCATAAATACTTATATGACCAGTTACTAAAACTTTAGTGCCATCAGCGGGTTTAAAATCTAATTTAGCGGCACTCCTGCTAAACATAATAGCGTTAATTTTACTATTTTCATCTTTTAGGGAAAAATATAAATGTCCTGAGGTATGCGCTTTAAAATTGGAAATTTCACCTTTCAAAAAAACTGATTTAAGATTGTCATCTAAATCAAATTTGGCTTTTAAATATCTAGTTATCGCACTTACTGTTAAATATTTTTCATTCATAATTACACGTATAATCTAATTATGGTCTTTAAGACCTGTATTAGATTCTCCTTTCTACTATATTTTGTATTATAACTGAAAA
>CANQAO010000082.1 GCA_947589375.1 uncultured Bacilli bacterium
AAATAGGTGAGTTTAAAAGAGAAAACATTATTCAAGTAAAAGAATACATGAATTATGCCAACAAACATATTAAAAAATCATTCCATGATAAAACCATCGGTATTATCTTATGTAAAAAAGAAAACAAATTAGTTTTAGAATATGTCAGCGATGAAAGAATTTTTACGACGACATATAAAATATTAAGATAATTTAAAAATTTTTGAAAAAATTTACAGAAAAAAGAAGGAATTTGGGTCATTGATATCGTATATTAAAGTAAGGGGCTTAGAAAGGAGGAAACATGGATGGACAAGTCTTAATGAACACTGAAGAACTAATTACACAAGACTATTCTTATGCCCACAAAGCTATTGACCTAGTTGGTGAAGGGCATAGTATAGATGATGTTGTAGCAGTTAGTGATGGTGTGGTTGAAGTAGCTGTAAATACGGCAAAAACGACTAATACGAATGCTCGTGGTACTGCTAGTTATGGGAATTATGTGAAAATAAGACATAACGATGGTACTAAATCATTATATGCTCATATGCAATACGGAAGCGTTAGTGTGAAAGCTGGCGATCAAGTAAGCAAAGGGCAAAAAATTGGTCGCATGGGCAATACCGGTAATGCTCATGGTATTCACTTGCATTTTGAAATTAGAACCGCTGATGATGTTCGGGTTAATCCGGCAACTTATTTGGAAAAACAAGTAGCCATTACTAAACCTGAAAACATTCCTAAAGAAACGCCTATTCCAGATACTACAGAACCAAAAAATGAAGAAAAAAAGATTACTGCAAACAATGTTACCACGCCTGATGTAAATAAGGTAACCGAAGTCCAACCTAAATCTAATCCTGTAGTTCAAAATACTCAAAAACAAAATGAGCCTACAGTTTCAAAGCCTGCAGCAGTAGAAACTAGTAACACTGAGTTTTTAAGTAATCCAAACTATAAATATGGTTCCATTGTCGACGGACTTAAAGGAATTGGTATTGATAGTTCTTTTGACTACAGAGAAGAAATTGCTCATGCCAATGGTATTGATAATTATATGGGCACTTATGATCAAAATGTCTATTTATTATCTTTATTAAAACATGGAACGTTAAAAAAGGCTTAATCGCCTTTTTTAATATACCTAAGTATTTTATCTCACCACTTTCAAATGTCCGAATATAATAAATTGAAAAGAGAGGAGAGTTTATGAAAAAATTTATTGTTTTTTTGATTATTTGCGGGCTTGTAATAGCTGGATATTTTATCTTTAAAGATCAAGGTAAAGATCAAAAAGATTTAACTAAAGTTAAAGTGGGTGAAGTTACTCATAGTGTATTTTATGCTCCACAATATGTTGCTCATTCATTAGGTTATTTCAAAGATGAAGGCTTAGATGTCGAATTATTGCTTACTTCAGGAGCTGACAAAGTTACCGCAGCTGTACTATCAGGTGACGTTCAAATCGGTTTTTGTGGTAGTGAAGCAACTATTTATATTTACCAGCAAGGTGAAAAAGATTATCTAGTAAATTTTGGAGCCCTTACAAAACGTGATGGTAGTTTTATTGTTGCTAGAGACAACATTAAAGATTTTACAGTTAAAGATTTAAAAGGAAAGAAAATTTTAGGTGGTAGACAAGGTGGCATGCCAGCTATGACTCTAGAATGGGCTATTAATACCAATGGTATTACCAGCACGCAAACCAATATTGATACCAGTGTCGATTTTGCTTCAATGTCTGGTTCATTTATTGGTGGTAATGGTGACTTTGTGACGTTATTTGAACCAACGGCTTCTGAACTAGAAAAAGAAGGTTATGGTCATGTAGTCGCATCCGTAGGAAAGTTAGGTGGCATTGTTCCATATACTGCTTATAATGCTAAAAAAAGTTATATCAAAGATAATCCTAAAGTAATTGAAGGCTTTAATAAGGCTATTCAAAAAGGGTTAGACTATGTCTTTAGTCATTCTAATAAAGAAATTGCTGAAGTAATTACTGATTATTTCCCTGATACTTCTAAAAAAGATTTAATCAGCATCGTTAAACGTTACAAAGATAACGACTCTTGGTTCAAAACTACTTATATTGAGAAAAAAGACTTTGAACATATCGAAGAAATTATGAAAAACGCTGGTTACTTAAAAGAAAATGCCCCTTATGACAAACTAGTTAATAACAATTACTCTAAGGAAAGATAATGCTTTTAAGTGTCAAAGATTTAAGAAAAATTTATCACACAAAGCAAAATGAAATTTTAGCCGTTGATAATTTTTCTTTTGATTTAAAAGAAGGTGAATTTGTCGCTATTGTCGGCCCATCTGGTTGTGGTAAATCGACCATTTTGTCCATTTTATGTGGTCTTGACAAAGCTTCTAGTGGAACCATTAAAACCAGTAAAAATTTAAAATTTGGTTACATGCCACAAGGTGATAATTTATTCGAATGGCAAACAATTTTTAAAAATTGTTTATTAGGCTTAGAAATCAATAAACAAGTTACTCCAGAAAACAAAGCTTATGTGAAAAGATTATTAAAAACTTATGGCTTAGAAGAATTTGAAAATGCTTATCCATCTAATCTTTCAGGCGGCATGCGTCAGCGTGTTTCATTAATTAGAACTCTAGCCACTAAACCTGATTTACTTTTTTTAGATGAACCTTTCTCGGCTTTAGACTATCAAAGTAGATTAGCCGTTTCTGATGATGTTTATAAAATTATCAAAAAAGAAAAGAAAAGCGCGATTATGGTAACGCATGATATTAGCGAAGCTATTAGTATGGCTGATAGAATTATCGTCTTATCAAATAGACCAAGTAAAATTAAAAATATTTATGAAATTAAATTAACTAATCATAGTACACCGATTAATAATCGTAAAGCGAAAGAATTTGCCCAATACTACGATTTAATATGGAAGGATATCGATTACCATGTATAGTTTAGAACACCAACAATATTTAAAAAATATCAAACGTCATAAGTTCTTTATTCGCTTTACGCAAATTTTAATCATTGTTTTATTAATCGCCATTTGGCAGTTAGCCGCTGATTTTGAACTTATCAATACTTTTATCGCTTCTAGCCCTAAAGAAATTTTAAAAACGATTGTAAGTTTATATAGTGATGGATCACTTTTCCACCATATTGGTGTGACTTTATATGAAGTCATCTTCAGTTTTGTAGTTGGAACAGTTATTGGAATTTTAATCGCAACTCTTTTATGGCGTTTTAAATTTTTAGCTAAAGTTTTAGATCCATATTTAACTGTTTTAAATAGTTTACCTAAAGTTTCACTAGGACCAATTATTATCATTTTAGCTGGAGCTGGTACTGGTTCAATTATTTTAATGGCTTTATTTATATCAGTAATTATCACCATTATCAATGTGCATCAAGCTTTTATGAATGCCGATCCTAATAAAATAAGATTAATGCAAAGCTTTAAAGCAACAAAAAGTCAAATATTTTTTAAACTAATTTTACCAAGTAATTTCAGTAATATCATCAGTGCGTGCAAAGTAGGAATTGGTTTAGTATTTATTGGTGTCATCATGGGAGAATTTTTAGTTTCGAAAGCTGGTGTTGGCTATTTAATTATGTATGGCTCTCAAATTTTCAATCTTAATTTAGTCATGACAGGTATTATTCTTTTAGCTATTATGGCTAGTCTCATGTATTATTTAATTCTTTTCATTGAAAAAAGGTTATCGAAATAACCTTTTTTGGTTGTATTATAGATGATGTGGAAAAAATAAGCCGAAAGTTTTATAAAACCTTCGGCATTATCGGCCCGGTCTCACTTCGTGAGCCGCGCTTTCCGAACTCATCAAAGATGAGTCCGCGTCTGTGGTTAGTTTTTTGTTTATCCAGTAGTCTCTATTTTATAGGGTTCTTGTTTGGTCCCCTTTCCACTTAAGTGGATATTAGATATTAGATAGAGACTTGGCACCACATCTCCTACGGGCATCCACGCACGGTTGACATTAAAACTACCAAATATATTCACAGAGAGGACGGAGTACGCATCTGCGCCATAAGCCGAGAGCGTCCAATATGAATTACTTAATGGAGTCATCCAGTTTGTAGTTTTACATGTGTCACTATTATCACGATGTAATTTTGCTGTTCCACATTGTTCTTTATTAGTATTTGATTTTATATAATCACTTGGACTTATTAATCCGATATTTGAGGTAAATGAATATTTCTTTTCAGCAGTTATCATTGCGGATAAATCCGCTTCATTAGAATATGTTGATCCATAATACCATATGTGATTGGTTGCTATGGCTTCTGTATTAGCTGTGATTGTTGGATAATATTCAGTTTCTAAATATGTTTTTAATTCACTATCTTTATCTACTGCTCCTGTATAGCTTCCATTAGCACTTATATAATTATCTGTCTTGGCATATACATTACAGCCATAATCTTGAGCATCTTCATCAGAACAATATCCAGTACTGCGTTCTCCATCCGAATCAAACATAAATTCTTCTTCACCAACATTCTTAAGATCTTTCATTATTTTGAGTTCTCCATTGGATTCTATGGATATTATTCTCCATCCTGCTTCTTCATTATTAAACGTTATATAGTTATCTGG
>CANQAO010000083.1 GCA_947589375.1 uncultured Bacilli bacterium
AAACTCTCATTTTGCCCTTTATTTATAAGGGGTGATGAGAGTTTTTATGTTCTACAACTGTCAAACTCAAGATTATAAAACATTATTTTGTTTTTTGCAATACAATTGTATTACAATTATAATACTTATTTTGTGTATAATTTGTATTAATATATAGTTAGGGAGGTTAGCATATGGCATTCCAATTGAAACCAGACAGAAAAGAAACGGAGACGAAAACCATTAGATTTCCTTTAGAGATAATTAAGAAAATCGAAAAATCAATCGTTGGTAAAAATGTGACATTTTCCGCATTTGTGATTCAAGCTTGTGAGTATGCTCTTAAAAATATGGAAGTGAATGACAAACCGAAAATTAAATCATAATATTTGAAATTCAATTAACACTCTAATAATAAAATCAACAAACATGGCTATTCCAATTAAAGTCGTACCCCATAGTGGTATTTTTTTTATATATTTGTCTAAAAATGGTCTAATTATATAAATAAAAACAATACTTAATATACCCCATACTAAAGCCATTTCTAAACACATATATTTACCGATATTAAATTTATAATCACTATAATCCCAAAAAGAAAAGCCAAAGATAATTTCAATTAAATAACCCCCTAAACATTCTAATAAAGTTAAAATAATCGAAATAATGAAAAAAACAATTATTGTTTCTTGCCATCTAGGCATATGTAATTTTTTAAATAATTTATCTGATATGATAATAATTAAAATAGACGCTATCCCATAAATAGGTGTCCATGGACCATATAAAACCCCACTTTCAGGATGAGCGCCAATTAAAAGACCAAAAATCATTTCTAAAATATAACCTAAAATTGAGTAAACAAAAAAACAATTTAGTAAATACATATTATCACCATTATTAATATATACTTATAAATTGTTTTTAAACATTAAATCCGTTTAATACAAAAAGTAGCATATAGAGGAACGGATTTAATTTTACCTTCCATGCCAAAATTTTTTGTAGATATTATAATCGCATATTTAGGTTTATTTTTTTGAATATATTGATTTAAACTAGTTGATTTAACATTTTCTCCAGCTTTTACTTCAATAGGAATAATTCCTTCATCTAAATCGAGCAAAAAGTCTACCTCAAAACGATTGTTTGTCCAATAATAAAATGGTTGTTCATTAGCCAAAAGTGTTTGAACAACATAATTTTCGGCCAAGGCTCCTTTATACATAAAACTTTGATCTAATAAGATTTTATTGTAGGGTATTTCCAAAGTGGCTGTTAATAACCCAACATCACTCAAGTACAATTTAAATCTATCGCTATCAGAAAAAGCTTTTAATGGGGTCTCGGCTTTATTTACTTGTTTGCATTCAATTATCATCTCACTAGCCAGCAACCATTCAATAGCCGATTCATAATCTCTTTTTCTGGCATTTTTATCAATTTTACTATATTGAAATTTTTTATTTTCTTTAGCTAACTGATTAGGAATATTTTTATAAACTCTTTCTATTTTGATAGCTTCAGAATAATTGAGGGTATATTTTTTCATATCTGCTATATATGAATTTATAATTGAGCGTAAGATATTTGTATCATAATCTAAGATGCTCAAATTATTTTTTATTAAATTTTCAATTGATTGTGGCATGCCACCAGTGCATAAATATAAGCGATAATATTCTAATAATTTGGTATGAATTGATTCTTCCATTTTAATATTTTTTTGATAACACTTTTTTATTTCATCTATGGCCATTTGGTAGTTATTAGCCATTAAAAATTCTTCAAAGTCCATTGGATACATATTAAGTATCCTAACTTTTCCAACGGGAAATGATTTTTGAAAACGTTTTAGTTTTACTCCTAATAAACTGCCAGCACATATTATTTTATATGGAAAATCACATTCACAAAAATATTTAAGAGCCGCAATTAAAGATTCTGATTCTTGTATTTCGTCAATAAAGACGATTGTGTTTTCTTTTATTTTTTTATTTAAACTTAATTCCATTTTACTGATTTTATCTTTGGTAGGAATCTTACTATCAAAAATTTCCACAACATCAATACGATCTGCTAAATTAATATACACATAATCATCAAAATTTTTTTCACAAAATTCGTTTATTATATATGTTTTTCCAATCTGTCTAGCGCCAACTACCATTAGAGGCGTTAAAATATTGTTTTTTTTCCAATTTTCCAATTTCTTCATAAATTTTCTTTCCATTATAATCGCCTCTATTTAGAGATTATCATTTTTTTCTTGAAATTTCATGTTTTTCACGTTTTTTTTGATTTTTTTACATATAATTTCACGTTTTTTGCTTTTTTTAGTAATTTATTTCACGTTTTTTACAAAAAAACAATTTAATAAATACATATTATCACCTTTATTAATATATACTTATAAATTGTTTTTAAACATTAAATCTAAAATAACAAATGTCACCATCTTGCATAATATAATCTTTGCCTTCAAGACGCATTCTTCCAGCTTCTTTGACTTTAAGTTCCGTACCATATTTGTGTAAATCATCAAAACTCATAATTTCCGCTTTAATAAAACCTTTTTTGAAATCCGTATGAATAATGCCCGCACAATCAGGAGCTTTCATCCCATTTTTAAAAGTCCAAGCTCTAACTTCATCAGACCCCGCGGTTAAAAAAGTCGAAAGTCCTAAAAGAGCATAAGACTCTTTGATTAATTTATCTAAACCACTTTCTTCAATGCCTAATTCTTTTAAAAATTCATCTCTTTCATCATCATCTAATTCAGCAAGCTCGGCTTCTATTTTCGCGCAGATAACAACCACTTTTGAATTTTCTTTATCAGCATATTCTCTTATTTGTTTTACATATTCATTATCGTTATTTACTTCTTCTTCACTGACATTTGCGACATAAATGATTGGTTTTATGGTAAGTAAATTATAGGCTTTTAAAATTTTCATTTCCTCTTCATTTAAATCTAAAGATCTAATAGGTGTATTATTTAATAAACAATTCTTGACTTTTTCTAATAAATTAGCTTCAGCTAAAGCTTCTTTATCATTAGAAAGTCTAGCTTTTTTACCCATTTTAGCGATTCTTGTTTCGACAATTTCTAAATCAGCTAAAATAAGTTCGATATTAATAATATCAATATCACGAAGTGGATCAGTAGAACCAGTAACATGAGTAATATTACTATCGTTAAAACATCTAACTACTTCACAGATGGCATCAACTTCACGAATATGCGAAAGAAATTTATTCCCTAAGCCTTCGCCTTTGGAAGCTCCCGCAACTAAACCAGCAATATCCGTAAATTCAAAAGTAGCGGGAATAGTTTTTTTAGGTTTATAAAGTTCCGTTAAAAAATCTACTCTTTTATCAGGTACTGTAACCATACCCACATTGGGTTCGATGGTGGCAAACGGATAATTGGCTGCTAAAATATTTTGTTTTGTAATTGCATTAAATAATGTAGATTTACCCACATTTGGTAAACCAACGATTCCTGCGGTTAAACTCATTTAAATCACCAGTTTTTATTATACTATAAATATATTATTTTTTAAAGAAGATTTTAAGAATTGTTGGTTAGTTGAAAGGTTGTCGTAAAAATTTTATAATCTGTACAATATTCTAAAACAAATTTATTTTCTTTTTTACATAAAATTACTCCAATAGTTTCTTGATGAAATGATTCTTTTATATGTTTATCAATATATTTCATATAATTTAATACTTGACCGATATAGGTAGACTTCATTTTTTCAATTTTTATTTCTAATACTACATAACAATTATATTTAGTATTAAATAAAAGAAAATCGATATATTGAAATTCATTGTCAATTTTTATTTTGACTTCATGACCGATATAAGCAAATCCGATACCTAATTCTTTTAAAAAATTATCCATATCTTCTAAGATTAATTGATGTAGGGCATATTCTGTTAATTTATCTGGAATATTTTTGGTTTTAATAATAACCGGATTTTTGATTAATGTATTTATTTTAGGCTCTTTTAACTCTTCTTTATAACCGATTCGCTCATATTCTTTTGCTTTAATACGTTCACGCAGTTCACGATATGATAAGTTTTGCTTTTCAGCAACATAAATATAATAATTTATGGCTTGGATATCTTTAAGTGGTAACAATTCGGTAATATGTGACCATGACAAAATGGCAGGCAATGCCTGCCATTTTTGAAATTTAAGATAAAATTGGCGCATATTTCTTAAATTACGAGTTGAAAATCCTTTACCAAGTTCTTTAGTTAATCTTTCTGAATATTCTTTAATAAGTTGGTTTCCGTATTTAGCTCTTTCTTCCCCGCCCTGGGCTTCGATTAAAAGCTTTCCGACTTCATAATAACTTTCTAAATCATGTTTATTTTTAGAATAATCTTTAACTTGTTTATAAATTTCGTTTTTTACTAATATATCTTTAATGTTTTGATAATAGTTCATTTAATTCCTCCTTCAATTTATAAGTGGTCGTAAAAATCCTTTCATCACTGACATACTCTAAAACTAATTTGT
>CANQAO010000084.1 GCA_947589375.1 uncultured Bacilli bacterium
GTAATGAATTAAATGAAAATTCAGTTATTCGAAAAATTCGAATAACTGCTAAAGATGGTAAAGAGTATAATACTAATTTCTATAGTTTAGATGCTATTATTGCTGTTGGATATCGTGTTAATTCGAAAGAAGCAACTTATTTTAGAATATGGGCAACTAATACTTTAAAGGAATATATCAAAAAAGGATTTGTCTTAAATACAGAATTACTAAAAAATGGCCCAAAATTTGGTAAAGATTACTTCGATGAATTACTAGTAAAAATTAAAGAAATTAGAGCGAGTGAAAGAAGATTTTACCAAAAAATAACGGATATTTATAAAGAATGTAGCTATGATTATGATAAGGATAGTGAAATTACGAAAGAGTTTTATAAAAATGTGCAAAATAAACTGCATTTTGCTATTACTAAAATGACTGCACCAGAGATTATAAAAACACGAGCTAATTCAAAAAAAGATTATATGGGACTGCAAACCTGGAAAAATGCTCCCAATGGAAAAATACTAAAAACTGATGTTGTAGTCGCTAAAAATTATTTAAACAAAGATGAAATTAAAGAGTTAAATAATCTTGTATCTATGTATTTAGATTTTGCTGAACGACAAGTAAAATTAGGCCATATTATTTCGATGAAAGAATGGAAAGAAAAATTAGAATTATTCTTAAAATTAAATGAATATAACATTTTAAAAGATAATGGTAAAATTACGAGAGAAATAGCCGATAAATTAGCTCTTGATGAATATGAAAAATATAGAATTGTACAGGATCAAAAATATATATCTGATTTTGATGAATTATTAATGAAAACACAAAGCATTGAACCATTAGAAAAATAAATAGTGATATGTTACATTAAAAAAGGTTATTTGGATAACCTTTTTTCAATGAAAATTTAAACTAGCCATAATAATATCAGTCATGACTAAATTAAAATTAAATATCTGTATAATTAAATAGCCGACTTCAGCTTTCGAAAATAAAAATTCTCCCGTAATAACACTGATAAACCAATATTAACTTTAAAAGCACTGATAATATTATTAAAATTACTTGGTCTATTTGATAAGACAATAATATGGTCAGCCATACTAATAGCTTCGTCCATCAGTTTAATTCACATAACTAAAAAACCAATATTTTAAATCTATGACATTTATAAGAATTAAAATAACATAATTTAATTAAATTTGAATATATATAAAGCAGTCTTTGATAAACTAAAGGCATATAATATTAAGGGTAAATGTCATTAATTACTTGAAGTATCAAGCATAAACTGATATAATATGTTAAGTGAGAAATCACATAATCAAACTCATTAAAAGGTTTATGCATAAAATGGTTTTGATAAGATAGTTGTATAATTTAATCTTATAGAAGTGGGTGGTATAATTGCGGGTAGTATTACGAGAAGAAAAAAAGTTTCTAACGGATTATAGAGAATCCTCTAAAATCGAAAACTGTCTTTCGCAGGTTATGATTAATGATAAATATAATAAAAATGATGGTTATATGGTGAGAACGCTTTATTTTGATACGATTGATAATACTGATTTTACTGAAAAATTAGCCGGCGTGGAAAAAAGAAAAAAAGTAAGATTACGTGTTTATGATCCCAATGATGAAAGTGCATATTTAGAGGTAAAACGGAAAAGCGGACAGTATCAAGTGAAAAAATCACTGAAAATCAAAAGAGAAGATGCTATTAAATTAATCAATAAAGAATATGATGTTTTATTAAAATATGATGATCCTTTTGCTTTAGAATGTTATACGATTTTAAAAGAAGAATTTTATATTCCGAGAGCGGTAATCCAATATCAAAGAAAGGCTTATATTGCTAAAGAAAATAAAATCCGTATTACTTTTGATAGTAATATCTTATCAACGGAAAGCAATTTTAATATTTTTGATGAGAATTTATTATTGTATCCAGTATTTCCGAAGCATAAGGTTATAATGGAAGTTAAATATAATGGCTTTTTATTAAGCTATATTAAAAATTTAATCAATGGTTGTGAGAAAAGTCCAATCGCTGTAAGTAAATATTGTTTAGCTAGATATGCTAGCTTGAATTATACATTTTAGGAGTGGTGAAAAATGAAAAATGCAATTTTAGAAATTTTTGAACAAAGTAGTAACAATTTAACCTTAGAACAAGTACTTTTAAATATCACAGTGGCTTTAGTAATTAGTTTAGGTATTTATTTATCTTATTATATTTCACATTTAGGTACAATATATAACAAAAAATTTAATGTATCATTAATAATGCTGACAATTTTAACGGCAATGGTTATGACTGTAATCGGTAATAACGTTGCTTTATCATTAGGTATGGTCGGTGCATTATCTATCGTTCGTTTTAGAACAGCTATTAAAGATTCTAGAGATACGGCTTATATTTTCTGGACCATTATCGTGGGAATTTGCTGCGGGGCTACAGACTACATTGTCGCGGGAATTGGAAGTGCAGTTGTCTTTCTTATTATGTTATTATTTGGTCTTGTCAAAAGCGATAACCGAATTTTATTAGTAATTCGTGGTAGTCGTAATAACGATTTAAAAATCGAAGGCGTAGTTTTTGAATATTATCAACATAAAGCCAATCTTAAAGTTAAAAACACCAGTCCAAATAGTGTGGAATATATCTATGAACTTCCAAAAAGAGTTTATAACAAACAATTATCACGATCAGAAAGTATTACGGATGCCCTTTATAAAATTAAGGCTGTTGAATATGTTAACATCGTAGTTCAAAATGAAGAAATAAGTGGATAAAATGAAAAACAAATTAATTGTAATAGGAACAGCCTTTATTATAGTTTTGATTTGTTTTCTAGCCAAAACCAATACTGTTCAGGTTGCACTTAATATAAAAGAAGATGAATTTTATAGGCAAGATAACAAATGTAATGAAAAAGAAAAAGGTTTTTGTACGCATTTGCCAATTGTAACCATCGATACCCATAATCAAGATGTTCCAGGAGAAGCCCGTGATGGTTCGACAATTACAACCGATATTAAAATTATTGATAATAAAAAAGGTGGCAATCATTTAGACGACAAAGCCGATGTTAAAACTAAAGCTAATATTCGTTATCGTGGTAACTCTTCAATGCATTTTGACAAAAAAGGCTATTTATTAAATTTTGTTCAAAAGGATAAAGTTTCCGAAAACAAGGTAAAAGTTATGGGTATGGAAAAACACGATGAATGGGTTTTAAATGGACCATTTCTAGATAAAACTTTGCTGAAAAACTATTTATGGTATAGTATTTCGAGAAAAATGATGGGCAGTGCTCCGGATAGCCGTTTTTGTGAACTTTATGTCGATGGTAAATATCAAGGTCTTTATTTAATGGTCGAAGCTCCAACTAGAGGAGAAAAAAGCCGTATGCAAATATCTCAATATGATGAGAAAAATGATTTTTCAAGTTATATTGTAAGATTCGATCGTCCTTCTGAAAATCCAGAAGATAATTTAATCAACTTCACATTTTATACATATTTATCTTCGTCACGTTTAGAAGTTATTTATCCAGGTAAAACAAAACTAAAAGATAGTGTAAAAAAATATATAAATGATGATATTAGTCGTTTTGAAAAAGCTTTGTATTCATATGATTATGATAGTGTGAGATATGGATATAAAAGTCATATTAATATAGACTCTTTTGTCGATTATTTTATCATTAATGAATTTACCCAAAATATTGATGCCGGTAGGAATTCTACTTATATTTATAAAGATATAAGAGGTAAATATAACATGTACGTTTGGGATTTTAATAATGCTAACAATTCTTATATTAATCGTGAAATTAAACCGGATGAATTTGAATTCCAATGGCATCCATGGTTTGACATGCTACTGGCTGATGAATATTTCACCAATCAAATATTAGAGCGCTATAAATATTTAAGAAAAAATGTTTTAAATGAAAAATATTTATTAAATTATATCGATGAAATTATTGATTATTTAGGTGATGCTGTTGATCGAAACTTTGAAGTTTGGGGCTATACCTTTAACCAAGATAAAGGTTTACTAGAACCAAGTAGTAGAAATCCAGAAAGTTATGAAGAAGCCGTAAATGATCTAAAAACCCATATAAAACAAAGGGGAAAATTTTTAGATAAATATTTAGTTACAATAAAGCAGTTTTCTTCTGAAAGCATGGTTAAACAATATAATCATTAAGGAGGAAAAAATATGAAAAAATATTTAATTGCAAGTGTTGTTCTCATATTCATATTACTTCTTTTTGATCTTTGTTATTATGAATTGGGAATTTTTATTGATTTTAATCCTAAAAAAGAAGTTACAATTTTTATAAAAACTTCAGGTAAAGATATTTTAATAAAAAAAGATAAAAAGTATGAAAAATTTGAAATTAAAGGCGTCGATGTCGGTTCTGGTATTCCCGCCCATTTTTCTACTGATTATGCCATTGATAAGGAAACTTATCTCCGCTGGTTTAAAGAAATCAAAGCTATGGG
>CANQAO010000085.1 GCA_947589375.1 uncultured Bacilli bacterium
CATACTTTGAAAATATTTTTTTATAATATTCATTAGATACTTTCTTCATAATGCTATCATGTACTCTTTTAGGAAACAGTTCATCATTGTAATCTTTATCAAGATATAAATTTACAATATTGTATCCATCTTCATTATCTATTTCCTCTATATTATTTAATATTTTAATTTTTAAATAATGCTCAATATCAATTATCATTTTAAATAGCACAATTCTAGTCCTATAATCAATAATGGATAAATCTTTTAAATAGGCAAAATCTAAGTCTATATATTTACCTATTGACTCCCCACACTGATACTTTACAAAATTATTTTTATATGATGTTACATTAAAATAATTATTATTTTCTCTAAGGTATTGTTCAGCAGCTTTTTCTTTGCATTCTTCGAATTTAATATTTTTTTGTTTTAAGTATGGAACCATTTCAGAAATTTTCATCATAGGTCTTAAATCGTTGGTTTCAAAATTTTCAATTATGCCATCACCTTCTTGTAGCAGATATTATAACATCTATTTGATTAAAAATGCAATATTAAAAAAAGAAAACTCCATCTTATTGATGAAGTTTTTGCATACTATTGATTATCTTTAACGACTGCTTGAGCAGCTGCTAATCTAGCAAGTGGAACACGGAATGGTGAACATGAAACATAAGTAAGACCTAGTTTATGACAAAATTCAATACTACTAGCTTCACCACCATGTTCACCGCAAATTCCAAGTTTAATATCTGGTCTTGTTTGTCTACCTTTTTCAGCAGCAATTTTCATAAGTTCGCCGACTCCAGTTTGATCTACTTTAGCAAATGGATCAGATTCAAAAATGCCTTTTTTATAATAATCTTCTAAGAATTTACCAGCATCATCACGACTAAATCCATATGTCATTTGCGTTAAATCATTAGTACCAAATGAGAAGAATTCAGCTTCTTTAGCAATTTCATCAGCAGTTAAAGCCGCTCTTGGAATTTCAATCATCGTCCCAACTTTATATTTTAAATTAACTCCTGCTTCTTCGATAATTTTATCAGCAGTGTCAGTAACAACTTTTTTAACATATTTAAGTTCGTTAATATCACCGACTAATGGAATCATAATTTCTGGTTCAACATTTAAACCTTCTTTATTGACATTGATAGCGGCTTCGATTACCGCTCTAGTTTGCATAGCGGCAATTTCAGGATAAGTTACTGCTAAACGGCAACCACGATGACCCATCATTGGATTAAATTCTTTTAATGAATCCACTCTAGCTTTTAAAGCTTCAAATGTCATACCTAATTCTTGAGCCAGTGGTTTAATTTCTTCATCAGTATGAGGTAAAAATTCATGTAGTGGTGGATCTAAGAAACGAATATTAACACCATAACCTGCCATCGTTTTAAATAATTCTTCAAAGTCTTTTCGTTGATAAGGTAAAATTTTCTCTAAAGCTTTTTCTCTTTGTTCTAGAGTTTCCGCAGTAATCATCTGACGGAAAGCAAAGATCCGATCTTCTTCAAAAAACATGTGCTCAGTACGGCATAAACCAATACCTTCAGCACCAAAATCACGGGCTTGCTTAGCATCTCTTGGATTATCAGCATTAGTTCTAACTTGTAATTTTCTGATACTATCAGCCCAGTTCATAAAGGTTTCAAAATTACCACTAATTTCTGGAGCTACAGTTTTAATTTGTTCACCATATACATTACCGGTCGAACCATCTAAGCTCATGTAATCGCCTTCATGATAAACTTTCCCATCTTTAGTTGTTAAAGTTTTATTTTCTTCATCAACTTTAAGTTCACCGCAACCACTAACGCAGCAAGTGCCCATACCACGAGCCACAACAGCCGCATGTGATGTCATCCCACCACGAATAGTTAAAATACCATGAGCAACATTCATGCCTTCGATATCTTCTGGTGAGGTTTCTAAACGCACTAGTAGTAAATCTTTTTCGCCATTTTTATAAGCTTCTAAAACGTCTTCAGCGGTAAAATAAATTTTACCGGTAGCCGCACCTGGTGATGCCGCTAAACCAGTAGCAATAACCGTACCATTTTTTAAACTTTCTTCATCAAAGTTAGGATGTAATAATTGATCTAATTGTTTAGGTTCAACTTTTAAAAGCGCTTCTTCTTTAGTTATCATGCCTTCATTAACTAAATCAACGGCTATTTTTAAAGCGGCCGCGGCGGTTCTTTTACCATTACGCGTTTGTAACATAAATAATTTACCATCTTCAATAGTAAATTCCATATCTTGCATATCGTGATAATGTTCTTCTAAAATTTGATTAATTTTCACAAATTCTTCATAACACTCAGGCATTACTTCTTTTAAAGTTTCGATTGATTGTGGGGTACGAATACCAGCGACCACATCTTCACCTTGAGCATTCATTAAATATTCCCCATATAGTTTTTTCTCACCCGTCGCTGGATTACGTGTGAAAGCAACACCAGTTCCTGAAGTTTCGCCATGGTTACCATAAACCATTTCTTGAACATTGACCGCGGTGCCCCAACTTCCAGGAATATCGTTAAGCCTACGATAAGTAATTGCCCGATCATTATTCCAACTTCTAAATACGGCTTTAACGGCTTCTAATAATTGAACTTTAGGATCTTGCGGAAAATCTTCGCCAGCATGTTTGTGATATTCACCTTTATAAATATCTACTACTTCCATTAAATCTTCAGCAGTTAAATCAGTATCATATTCCAAACCTTTTTCGTCTTTTATTTTGTCGAATAATCTTTCAAATGAACTTTTTGGAAAGCCCATAACGACATCCGCAAACATTTGAATAAACCTACGATAGCTATCGTAAACAAAGCGCGGATTACCAGTTACTTCGGCAAAACCTTTAGCCACTTCATCAGTCATCCCTAAGTTTAAAACTGTATCCATCATACCAGGCATAGAAGCTCTAGCGCCACTACGCACGCTTACCAGTAATGGGTTTTTAGCATCGCCAATTTTTTTGCCGGTAATTTTTTCAAGTTCTGCTAACTTTTCAAAAATTTGTTTTTCAATTTCTTCACTAATAACTTGACCATCGTCATAGTATTGATTACAAGCTTCAGTTGTGACAGTAAAACCACTAGGGACTGGCAGACCAATATTAGTCATTTCGGCTAAATTAGCGCCTTTACCACCTAGGGTATTACGCATATCCTTATTTCCTTCACTAAACAAGTATACATACTTTTTCATGTTTCTTCCTCCTTTATTTTTTTGCATAATCATTATAACAAAATAGCCTTTTTCTTTCAATAAAATACCTTGGAAAAATAAAATTTATTTTAAAAAAATAACTTTGTTTTTTGTCAAAGTTATTTTTTCCTTAAATGTTTAAAGTTTGGTGAAAAATATATCGGACTAGATTCAGCTTGACCATATGTTAAAATAGCTTTCGCAAGTGGCATTTCTGTAACCTTACCCATATTTAAAGCATTCATATCTTCAAATGTTCCAATACCTGTTGTCGTTAACTGACCATTGGCCGTTAAATAAATATAAGACTGAATGACACAATCTTCAATATCACGAACACCATATTTTAAATCTATTTTATACTCTACTTCTTTACCACTAGTAGAACGCCCTGTTTTAATTAAGTCTTTAGCAAATACAGGATTGCTACCAAAATGAATTTTATCGTCGTGTTTTAAATAATGATCTTTAATTTCCGCATTAATATCCTTATGATACCAATCATCAGAGAAGGCAATGGAAGCATGTTTTTTAGTTTGAGCTTCTTCAATTAATTGATCGACATTGGACCATTTTTTATTAATATACCTTTTTAATTCTTGCTGACGACGATAATCGGTAAATTTAGCAAAAGCCTCGGCAATAATTTCGCTGTAAACTTGGCCATTAGTAACTAACCCTATTTTAGAAACAGGAATTTTTTCATTAATAATTTTGTCAATAGTATAGGCAATGATATTGGGATTTAAAGTAGGTTCCCCACCGGAAAAATCAAGACTATAAATGTATCTAATTTTATTAAGTTCAAAGAAAGCATCGACATGTTTTTTAGATAAATTAATGTTCTCGGAATCACCACGCATACAATGAGCACATTTAAGATTACAACGTCTAGTTACTTCGAAAAGTAAATTATAAATTATAAACCTCATATTTCCCCCTTCTTTATTAAAAAAGCTTGTGTTATTATAGCACTTTATAGGTTTTTGTCAAATTAAACTCCTATATTTACTCGAATTTTCCGAGTTGTTATCAATCTGATGTTCTAAAGAAAGAAGTACGACAATTTTTAATGCTTTTTTTAACACGCATATAGTTTTGACAATATGCAAGTGTGTTTTCTAAATTGTCATATTTAGTGCAAAAGTGTTGAGTGAAGAACGTTTGTTTGATATAATTTTATTAGGAACATTTAATAGTTGGGTGCTGCCTCTATCTTTATAGACTGGAGGTGATGCTTGA
>CANQAO010000086.1 GCA_947589375.1 uncultured Bacilli bacterium
AGCTGGTATTGGATGATATAGATACTAATTTGTTTAAGGATTTTATTAAAATAATGATTTTTGATGCATTAATCGGGGAACAAGATAGACATGAAGAAAATTGGGGAATTACAGAAAAACAAGGAAAAAACTTTATTTCTCCATTATATGATAATGGTGACAGTTTACTAAGAGAGTTTAGGAATATAGCAAATGCTCAAAAATATTATGATGGTATAAAAGATTTTAATGCATATATAGATAGAAGTCAGACAATAATATACAAAGAAGATAATAAAAGCAAATATAAGCATTTTGAATTGATTAAATATTTATGCGATAAGTACCCACAATATGTTATTCCTGAAATTAATAATTTAAAAAAACTGACTGATGAGATAATAGAAGAATTAGTAAATAAAATACCAGATGAATTGTTGACTAATGAACATAAAAAATATATAATAATGTACTTGATTAGGAGAAGAAACATACTATTAAATATAAAGTAAAAAGAGGTGATAGTAATGAAAGAAGAATTATGGTTAATTTGGAAAGAACCAATTTCACGTAGAAGATATAAAATTGGATCATTAGTTAAAGAAAATAACAGATATATATTTAATTATGTTAATCCGGAAATAGATGATGCTACAAAAGAAGGATTTAAATATTTTCCAGGTTTTGAAGATTTAACTAAATCATATGAAAGTGATAATTTATTTACAAATATTTTAACAAGATTACCAAATGAAACAAGACCAGATTATTTAGAAATTTTAAATTGTTATAATTTAGAAAAAGATTCGAATGATTTTGATATTTTAAAAGCAACACGTGGAAGAACATTTACGGATAATTATGAATTTGTTCCCGCTTTTGATTCAAACAAAATTGAGTTTGATGTAGCAGGAACAAGTCATTGCAGGGATATAGAAGCATGTAAACACTATCTTAAGGTGAATAAAAAATTATATTTAGATCCAGAACCAGAAAATTTAAAAGATCCGAATGCAATTAAAATTATTTTTAGAGAAAATGATAAATCATATCATTTGGGTTATGTGCCAAGATATTATTGTAAAGAATTATTGGCAGAATTAAAAAAAGGAATTCAGTATTCGGCAATGATTCAAAGCTTAAATCTAGAATCACAATTAAGCGATGAAGATATTACTGCTAATGTTAAACTTATTCTTGATGTTTAACTCTAGATGATCTAAATACAAAAATATAAACTTTAACGAATTTATAAAAATTCAAAAATATTAGTTTATAAGAATTTAATACATTATTAAATTGCTGTGAATTGATACTTATATTTTCGTTTAAATTTTTTGTTCTGAGCAGATGATTAATATAATGATAATTACAAGGAGAATTACAATAAGCAAATCTTTGTTCCTTGTGTTACTAAAAGTTTCCTTCTAGAATCAATGTGATTAAAAGAAGGTAGATGCCGATATTTACAATATTTCCTTCGAGCAGTAATAATAAATGTTTATAAAACAATAGTCAAATGATAAATTTTGCGTTGCTGAACTGAAATTATATACAAAAACGGGAAATTCGCCTAAGACGAAAATCCCGTTTTTGAAAGCTTGATTTATGCGAAAAAACTATTTTGATATTTTATTTCCTTGATAAATATTTTTTTTAGCCATTAATTTATCAATATCGTTTAAAACCGAAACTTTTTTAGTTAACCATTTGGGCTCTATTAATTCACTTTCCATAGGATCACCAGTTAATCTTTGAATAACGATTTCCGGCTTTAAATATTCAAGCTCTTCACAAACAATATCAACGTATTCTTCTTTAGTTAAAAGATGAAATGGTTTTTCGTGATAAAGTTTTTCTAAAGGGGTATCTTTTAAAATACTAAGCATGTGAATTTTAATGCCATCGATGTTTAAGTTATTTAAATATTTTATGGTGTCAATCATCATTTCTTTAGTTTCATAAGGTAGGCCGTTAATAACGTGAGCGACAACGAAAATATTGCGCTCATGTAATTTTTTAACCATCTCTTCAAAACATTTTAAATCATGACAGCGATTAATAAGTTTGGTGGTTTTCTCGTGAATGGTTTGTAAACCTAGTTCAATAGTTAAAAAAGTTTTTTTATTTAACTCTTTTAAATAATCTAAACATTCATCACTAATGGCATCGGGTCTCGTGGCAATACTTAAACCAACCACATTATCTAATTTTAAAATCGTTTCATATTTTTCTTTTAAAATGTTTATTGAGGCATAAGTATTAGTTCTAGCTTGAAAATAACCGATATATTTACTGTTTGGCCATTTTTTATCCATGATTTTTTTTACCTCATAGAACTGTTTAATTAAATCATCATGAGGCTTGCCAGCATATTCGCCGCTCCCAGTTTTAGAACAGTATATACAGCCACCAAAACCTTTGGTACCATCTAGATTAGGACACGTAAAACCAGCATTTAAGCTGATTTTACAAACTTTAGATTTAAATTTTTGTTTATAAAAATAATCTAAAGTGTGATATCGTTTATTCGTGTTTGAATATTTAAAATCATTCATAAATTTCACCAATTTAAGTATAACATAAGCTAAAACAAAAAAATAAAATTTTCATAAAAAAATATTTTTTTATCAAAAAAACTTTATATAAAAAAAATTTTTTGATATAATTATGATGGGAGGTAGAAAAAGTGAAGAGGAATTTACTTAAAGCAATTGGAATATCTTTCTTAATCTTTGTAGTCCTAAGTTGGATTATTCCTACTGGTACTTATTCAGATGGTAAACTTACCACTAATGGTATCGATGCAGTTGGGTTGTTTGACTTATTTGGCATTCCAGTTAACACAATCATGACATTTGCCATGTACATTCTTGTATTTGCTGTTATTGGCGGTTTATATGGTGTTATGGAAAAAACTGGAGCCTTACCTGAATGGATTCAAAATATTAGAAGAAAGTTCGAAGGTAAAGAAACAGGATTTTTAGTATTTACAATTCTTTTCTTCGTCATTCTTTCATCTGTTACAGGTTTAATCGTGCCACTATTTATTTTAGTTCCTTTATTTGCAAGTGTATTATTTGCTATGAACTATGATAAAATTACGGCTATGGCATCTACTGTAGGTGCATTACTTGTTGGATCTATTGCTTCAACATATGGATTTAACATTACAGGTTATACGAAAAATATCTTAAGCTTAGATATGAATAGTGAAATCTGGGCTAAATTAATTATTTTAGTTCTTGTAACCGCTTTATTTATCTTCTTTGTTTTAAAATTCAGTAAAGCTAAAACGAAAAAATTAGCGAAAACTGAACCGAAAAAAGAAGTTAAAGTCGAAACTAAAAAAGCTGCTCCTAAAAAGACAACAACTAAAAAAGTTGCAGCTAAAAAAACAACCACAACGAAAAAGAAAAAGACTACAGCCGCTTTAGCTGTTGCTAAAGACGTTAAGAAAGTAAGCACTAAGAAAGGCGTTAGTACACTTCCACTTATTATCATTGTTATTTTATTAATGATTGTGGCTTTAGTGGGAATGTATAATTGGTATTACTCATTCGGAATTGAGTTCTTTAACGATATTCATGCGGCTATTATGGGTGTTAAAATTGGCGATTTCCCAATTTTTGAACACTTATTAAGTGGTATTAGTGAAATTGGATATTGGGGTAATGCTGAACTTATCATGTTAATGGTAGTGGCTTCAATGTTAATCGCTTTCGTTTATAGATTAAAACTTGGCGAATTTGTTGAAAGCTTTATCGCTGGCATGAAAAAAATGTTACCAACTGCTATTTATGCTGGTTTAGCTAGTGTCATCCTAACTGTATTATATCAAGCTTCTTATGGTGGAACTGGTACATTAGTTGATACCTTAATGGCTAAAACATTTAGTTTAACTGACGACTTTAATGTAGTAAGTGCTGGTATTTCTTCATTATATGGTAGTTTCTTCTATAATGATTTATACTATCTATTATCAAGCATGCAACCATATGTCGCTTCATTAGATGCGTCAATGCTTAATGTTGCTGGGCTTGTAATGCAAGCTATGTATGCTTTAGGAATGTTATTATTCCCAACAAGTGTAATTCTAATTGCTGGTCTTAGCTATTTCGATGTTAAATTTGGATCATGGTTCAAATACATCTGGAAATTTGCTTTGGCTGTATTCATTTTATTAATTATCATTTGCTGCATACTAACAGCTTTATAAAATTAGAAAGTCTATAAGGGCTTTCTTTTTTTGACTTAAAAGTGGGTTTTTGTATAAAAAATCCGAAAAATTAAAAAAATTTTCGGAAAAAAGAAGGAATTTGCCTTATGTATGCGGTATATTAAATATAAGAGGATAAAAAGAGGTTTAATATTTATTTCAGAAAGGAGCTTAAGCGATGGTAAAAACAGCTGAACCATATTTTTTAAATAACGATATTATTTTTAAAAATACTTTTAATAAGGAAGA
>CANQAO010000087.1 GCA_947589375.1 uncultured Bacilli bacterium
AGTGCTAATTTTATCAATTAAAACTTGCACTTTCTTATTTTTGAGTAAATTTACAATTTACTTTTGCAATTCACCAATAAATATAATATAATAAATTACAAGGAGGCTAAAAATGAACATAATTGATATTGGAATTATTTTATTTATCGTTTTAGGGGCTTTAATCGGTTGGCGTCAGGGCTTTACGCGAAGTTTAGTTAATTTTATTGGCTATGTTGTAATTATTATCATTGCTTTTTTACTGAAAAACCCTATTAGTGAATTTTTTATGAATTATTTACCATTTTTCAATTTTTTTGGGATGCTAAAAGGGGTCACCATTTTAAATATTGCCCTATATGAATTAATTGCTTTTCTCTTAGTTTTTACGCTTTTATTAGTCGGTTTAAAATTTTTAATGTTTGCCACCCGTATTTTCGAAACAATCCTTAATTTTACGGTTATTTTAGGGATTCCATCAAAAATATTAGGCGCGATTATCGGTATAGTTAAAAACTATGTTGTGGCTTTTATGATTTTATATATTTTAACGCTGCCAATGATCTCCAATACGGGCTTTTTAAAACAATCAGAACTGACAAAACCAATTTTAGAAAAAACCCCAGTTTTATCGATGTTTGCTGATAAGGCTTTAGAGATCGCTAATGAATTTGCCGATTTACAGACTAAATATAAAGATTCTAATCACAAAAGTTTTAATTTAGAAGCTTTAGATTTATTCTTAAAATATGATGTGGTAACGCCTGAAACCATGCATAAATTAATTGATAAAGGCAAAATTAAAATCAAAGGCGCGGAAGCCGTTTTAGCTAAATATGAGGAGGCTTAAACATGGAAATAATCGAAGCCAATGAACAAAATTTTGATAGTTTTTTAACTAGAGGGGAAATGCTTGTCGATTTCTATGCTACATGGTGCGGGCCATGTAAAATGTTACATCCTGAATTAGAAGCTATCAAAGATAAAATTCAAATCATTAAAGTTAACGTCGATGAAAATATGAATTTGTGTAAAGAATATGGAGTTATGAGCATGCCAACCTTAATTTATTTTAATGATGGTCAGAAACAGGTCAAAGTTGGTTATATGCCCAAAGAAGAAATCTTAAAATGGATAGGTAAGTAGACCTATCTTTTTAAAATGTGGTATAATATAGATTGGTGGTGCGCCAATGAAAAAAATTTTAGCTATTTCCTTTATATGTGTTTTAATCGATCAAATCATCAAAAATGTTTTACTATATAATTTAGAAATAGGGGATTCTATCGATATTATCAATAATTTCTTTGCCATTACCTTGCTGGCCAATACTGGTGCCGCTTTTAGTATTTTAACTAAAAATACAATATTATTAATACTTATCGGTATTATCGCCCTTAATTTAATATATTTCTGGCTTATTAAAGGCAAAACATTAAAAAAAATGGAAACTATTATATATGGCATGTTAATAGGGGGAATTATTGGTAATTTAATTGATCGCCTAATGCATGGTTATGTTATCGATTACTTAGATTTTACTTTTATTAATTTCCCCGTCTTTAATTTAGCCGATATTTTAATTGTCGTATCCATTTTTACCATAATTATTCGAATGTTTAAAGGTGATAAAAATGAAGTTCAAAGTAAATGAAGAAAATATCCGATTAGATAACTATTTAGCTAAAGTTTTAGATTGTAGCCGTAGTAGTGTAACTAAAATGATAAAAAATGGTGAAGTTTTAGTCAATGAAAAAATAACTAAAGCTGGTTATTTAACCCGTTTAAATGATGAAATTAGCGTTAGTCATGAGGAAGAAGATATGAACGTGACGCCAGAGAAGATGGATTTGGATATCGTCTATGAAGACGATGATGTTATTGTCGTTAATAAAGCAAATGGTGTTGTGGTGCATCCCGCACCAGGTAATTATCATGGAACTCTAGTAAATGGACTTTTATATCATAGTCAGTTAAGTGATAGCAATGACACCTTTCGTCCTGGGATTGTTCATCGTATTGATGCTGATACGACTGGTTTACTGATGGTTGCGAAAAACAATAAAGCTCACGAAATTTTAGCTAAAGAATTAGCTGAAAAAAAGACTTATCGCAAATATATCGCATTAGTTTGGGGCGTTATTCAAAGTGATACCGGTTTAATTGATGCGCCAATTGGCCGCAGCCCTAAAGATCGTAAAAAAATGGCCATTAATCCTGATGGTAAAGAAGCGATCACGCATTTTAAAGTATTAAAACGCTTA
The DNA here is from genome assembly GCA_947589375.1 of uncultured Bacilli bacterium. Taxonomy (GTDB): domain Bacteria; phylum Bacillota_I; class Bacilli_A; order RF39; family UBA660; genus Coprosoma. Next base: position 2,244 of record CANQAO010000087.1, read on the forward strand.
AAGGAAGCGACTTTAATTGAACTGCAATTAGAAACTGGTAGAACCCATCAAATTAGAGTCCATATGGAATATATTGGCCATCCTGTAGTCAACGATCCCGTATATGGACATCGCAAGTTAATCGATGATTCTGGTCAGTGCTTACATGCTAAAGAATTAGGCTTTGTGCATCCGACTACTGGTCAGTATATGCATTTTGATAGTGAACTACCCGATAAATTTTTAAACATTATGAATTATTTTGAAGTAGGAGGACAATATGGATAATTTAGTGATTGAACACAACGATGAATTAGTAATGAAATTACTTAGATATTTCATTTCCGAAAAAAATTATAATCCGATTGTTATTAAAGGTATTCAAGGTGAAATTTGGCTTGAAAATCTCGACGAAGATTATAAAATTATTCGCATCGTCTCTAATTATATACATAATAATGAACAACTAGAATTTGACTTATTTAAAACTAAAAAATTAATGAAAATGATTAAAAAGAAAACATTTTCCTTTAGAATGAATGCGCTTAGTATTTTTGTTAATTTAAACGATAGTGTTAAACTAGATGATTATGCGGAAGACAAAATCGATATTGCGAAAATTAACGATGCCGATGATTTAAATAAATATAATTTTATTATTGACTCTTTCCCTGACATTCGTAAAAAAATGAATTTTAAAGAAAAAGGTTTAGATTTATTTGCCAGATTAACAGGGGATATATATATAAAGAATGAAGGTGATTCGAAAATGAATGAAGACGTGTTTACAATAAAAAGACCAACGATAACTTATACCCTTATTATTTTAAATATAATTATTTATATCTTAACTAGTATGTTTGGTTTAATCGATAACTTTGCGGTTAATAGATTTTATATTACGCATGGCGAAGCTTATCGTTTATTTACAGGGATGTTCCTGCACGCCAATTTATTTCATTTGATATTTAACTGTTATGCGTTATATATTATCGGTATGCAACTAGAAAGCTTTTTAGGTAAATGGAAATATTTAGCCGTTTATATATTAAGTGGTTTAGCCGGTAGCTGCCTTTCAATTTTCATGAATGCCGGCTATAGTGTCGGTGCTTCAGGCGCTATCTTTGGCCTTTTAGGTTCACTAGTATATTTTGGATACCATTACCGCGTATACTTAGAAACCGTCGTTAAATCACAAATCATTCCGTTAATTATTATCAACTTACTAATCGGTTTAATGCCAGGCATTGATAACTGGGCTCATATTGGCGGTCTAATCGGTGGTATATTTGCTACAATGGCCGTTGGGGTTAAATATAAATCTACAACCTTTGAAATGGTAAATGGTATAATTTTATATTTAATCTTCGTAATCTTCCTTTTATATATGACTTTTAGTGGTATTTTATTTAATTAATAAATCCTTAGACAAAAGATCTAAGGATTTTTTTTGTAAAAAAATGAAAAAATTTACGGAAAAAAGAAGGAATTTGCCTCTTCCATAGGGTATATTACTATAAAGGGGCTAGAAAGGAGAGTCAATGTTTAACGAATTTACCACCAAATATAAACCATTTATTGTTTTAGGGATAATTATTGCGATTTTAACTGGTCTTAACTTATATTTTCTTTATTTATTAAATGAAAAAGAAGAAGTAAAGGAGCCTATCCTAGAAACCAAAGAAGAAAAAGTAAAGGAACCTACTTTATTAAAAGTGGATATTAAAGGCGAAATTAAAACTCCCGGACTTTATGAAATCGAAAGTGGGAGCCGTGTAATGGACGTTATTAATAAAGCTGGTGGTCTTACAAGTAGAGCCGATACCACGATTATCAACTTAAGTAAAAAAGTCAAAGATGAAATGGTTATTTTAGTATACTCCAAAGCTGAAGTCCAAAAAATGAAAGAGCAAAATGAAAAAAGTGATATCGTTTGTCCCGAAGTCAATGATGCCTGCACTAAAGATGAAGCTTTAGAACCTTTAATTGAAAAAGAAACTAAAGATAATAAAGTGACTGATGGTAATACTAAAATTTCGCTCAATACAGCAACACTTGAAGAATTACAAACCTTAACTGGAATTGGCGAAGCTAAAGCTAAAGCCATTATTGAATATCGCACGCAAAATGGTAAATTTAATAGTATCGAAGACATTAAAAACGTAACTGGTATTGGAGATGCCCTCTTTGAAAAAATCAAAGACAATATCACTATATAAATGGTT